>NZ_JAMYTP010000018.1:0-132008 GCF_040322515.1 Mesorhizobium sp. M0136 | reverse complement strand
GCTGACCTTTCGGCCAAAATATGGATGCCAGCGATAATGAACTTCCAGTTCGTCCCCGACATGGGCACAATGAACGGGTGATGGCTCTCGGTAGAAAGTCCTGGCTGTTCTGCGGTTCCGATCGTGGCGGACAGCGCGCTGCCGTTCTCTACAGCCTGATCGTCAGCGCCAAGTTGAATGACGTCGACCCTCAGGCCTGGCTCGCCGATATCCTGGCGCGCATCGCAGCCCACCCAGCACAGCGGATCGATGATTTGCTGCCGTGGAATTGGAGATCCGCAAAACTGCGGACCCAACCAGCGGCGGCCTGATCATGCAGCGCAATAAGGTGCATCACGTCTACACCGTCGAACGTGTCGCCAGGGACCTCGGCGTCAGCGAAGCGCTCATCCAGGACCTGCCCCTCGGTCTCGAGCCCGAGGACGGCGTCATCTGGGTGTACGGCGCCAACGATGACGACGGGATCTTGGCCTTCACCGATGAAGGCATCGAGGAAGTCAAACTCCTCCTCGACGAATATCATCGCGTCTCCCCATCGAAAGCTTGACCCCAGCACCGCGGTGCTCAGGTGCTCATGGCCGCCGGATACGCACGCCTGCGGTCTTCACCGGACGGACACTATTCGTCCTCGGCGAGAGCGTTAATGTGAGGGCTGTCACGCCAAGGCGGGAATGTCGAGAATGAATGGCAGCACACGGTCGCCATTGCCAGGTCACGACAAGCGAAGCTGGCTGACAGCTATTCGCGACCGTCGAAAGGCACGCAGAGGCCCATGGCAGTTGCTGCCTCGAGGATCGCCTCGGTTAGTTCTTCGTCGGAGGCCACCAAATAAGGCGCAGCCTCCCGAGCTTCGCGTAGTGCCGCTTTGATCGAGACCGTGTCGCGACGGTCCGCCCTGTTGAGGAGTACAGTGATTGCTTGCTCTAGAAGCGGACCGACCCTTTGCGCGACGCTCATCCAGCCCTCCCCAGCGACACGCCGAAGGGGAATCTACTCACTTCCTGACGGACATCAACGCCATGTACGAATCGTACAATTGTACGGTGCTAGGCCGCGACAGTCAGGAATCTTTGTAGAATTTCTGTGGTGGGGATCGGACACCAGCTCGCGAAGACCCTCATGCTCCTCCTCGATCCTATTGACGCGCCTCGAGCCGCCTTTCTCCCACAATCCCAGGTCGGTCTGTCCTGACGTACACCGCAGGCGAGAACCAATGGGTTGCCATGAGGCTATTCGCGAAGATCGAACCCGACGAACAGGCCAAAGGCTGGGGCAACATTGACAATAAGCTCCACCAGCTCGCAGTCAGTTTCCGCCAGATGTGGCCCGTCTCGGCGCACCGCTGCGATAGTCTCTTTGACGGAGATGATTTGGCCGCGACGGGCTTGTAGGATCAGCTCGTGAACAAGGTGTTTGGCAGTCACTTTGTCGGGTCGGCAGTTCGTCCAAACGTTCATACAAGGCCTCCCACCTCAGCGAGAACCCAAGGGAACATTCATGATCCTCTGTCGAGAAAAATCAAGCAGAATGTTTGATTACTTCTGAGTGGGAATCAGGGGGAGAAGCCACGAAGCGAGCTTCTATATTCTTTGACCTGACGCTCAGCCAGCGGCTAGGGACCTTCTTCCGTCGGGCCCTGTTTGGCCCGATCAATAGCCGCAAGTAATGACTGTAGGGTTGGCGGCAGTTCTGGTTCGACCTCCAGATTTAAGAACGTTTGTACGTGATGACGATAGCCTTCGGAACGGATCAGTTTCCGAAACGCTTCGGAGACAGACTGATGGTCTGCTTTGTTGCTCGTTGTCATGTTCGGGGAGTCCGACCAATGAGCCGCAACTCGCCCGCAACGAATGGGTTCCATCAGGAGGTCGGAATATTTGGAGAAATTTCTGAGCGGTAGCTGGCTCGCGCGAAGACCCCCCGTGCCCCCTTCGTTTGCCGCAGCATTAATCCTCGCTCTTTGAACTGAAGATTCGTGTCGGTCTGGGTCGGTGAACGTTGGAATGCTTCTGTCCGATGTTTGCTCACGCTGTGATGTAGGGCAGGCTCTTGCGGGACGGTGCCGCAAGGCCGCGAAAATGAAACGCCGGCCCCGTTCAACCCGCGCGACCTCCCTCAAAGCTGGGGGGATTGATCTTCATCAAGCGGTCTGCGGCCTCCGCCGCAGTTCGTATCCTGCTGCACAGCGCGAGATTTTCGGCCAGCATTTCTTCAGTGCGTTGAAGCGCGAGCTCGGTCCGGTGGATGCTGCCTGGCATTGGCAACTTCCGATGTCAAAAGATCGGCCGCCATCCCGTGGCCGTGGGGTTCCGTAGCGTCCATAGGTTTCTAATATGGGGGCCGATATCGTTCCGTGATGTCGGGCGAAACGGCGGGCCGCAGAAAAGCGCGATGGGCCGCATGACCAATGCGCTCCCTGTCAAAACAGCGCCAGAAACAGCCGAACGGCTTCGGCCGCTCTACATCCCACGGGCAGAGGCGATCACGGTCCAGAGGGCCATTGATCTGTTCAGACACGACTACAACGTAAGCGAAGACACACTCAGGCGGCAGGTGATCAAGCACCGTCTTCACAACCAGAGAATGCCCGGTGCTCCGTCGAGAATAAGTGCTCCCGGTTTGGTTATGGCGCTCGCCGGCGATGACGACGCGGTTGAGGCAGGACGATCGCGAGCACCCGGACCTAACTCGGTATTTCAAGCGGCTCGGCATCCCGCGACCCTGACTTGCTATCAAAAGTTATGGTCGCGGCGACTGTCTAAAGTAGACATTAAGTAGATGTCGCGGCCCGACAGAGCCCCACACAAGAGCGAACCGTTGCTGCCTTGCGCATCGCCCTCTAGGCCGCCGGCGTCGAGTTCATCCCGCAGAACGGCAGCCGCGCCGGCGTGAGGCTCCGCAAACCTTAGGCCTTAGACTCGTTACTGCGCAGCCACTTTCGCCATCGGACGAAGCGGTTGCAACAGGTGGTGCGCGGCCCATAGCGCTGAGGCAGGTCGCGCCATGGAGCACCGGAGCGCAGCACCCAGAAGATGCCGTTCAGCACGCGCCGATCATCAACACGCGGCACACCTCGTGGCTTGTTGGGTAGACGCTTTATTCCATTGCTGACCATTGTCCAAAAGCGCTGTTAACCAAATTTTCTCACCCGCCAATGCTTATTCGCGCGACTGAAGGGGTGAGGTGATCGATGCGTGATTCAAACATTAGCGCGTTTCCGCTGCATCGGCGGCGGAAGTTGGTCGAAGGGATCGCCCGGATCCTGGAATCCAAGAACGGGGAGGACGCGAACGCCTTCTGGCGCAACACCGCCAAGGCAATTCTCGTTCAACTGTCCGAATCAGGAATTGCACCCGGGGTCGCCGAACAGGAAGTTGGAACGCTTCTTCATGCTGTCTTAGGCGATATCGCCACCCGCAGTGCTGCGAAACTTGCACAATAGCATCGGCTCACGATGAGGGATTGCCGCATAGAGACGCCCCGGGGCTCCACAAGCGTAGCACCACTGCATCCGTCAAACGCAGGTTTCTCACTGCGGATGAAAAGATAGCCGCGTTCGTCGAAATCATGCGCGCGAATGTGCTCTCGGGCGAGATACGGTTCCGCCTCGCCTGTCCGGCGTTCATCGACCAAATCGAGGTAGGCGATGCCGAAACCCGCGTTCATGGAAGGCCGACGGACCTTTTCCACGAGCTGAACCCGCAAAACCAATGAGCCGCCGTTGAGTTCCACACTGCCTTTTATGCGACTTTCGAAGCACAAAAGGCGAACGTCGTGTGTTTTCTGCGTCAATAGCCCTGCCCGCTCCGCAGCCCCGGCGAGCATTACCAATAGCTGCTTTGAAGGCCGATTGCGGGCTGTCCGCCGCGCCCAACCTAGCCCAATATTCCGCGCTGCATTTCGCTGCGCTAACGACGGCGCAAGGCGGCAATCTGATTAAACAGCTTAATCACTTCCTCGACATCATCCGGACTTCCGTCCCAGACCTTCAGAGCGCTGCCAATTATGCGTCCAGCGCCCTCGGTGTACTGGCCCTGCGGAAGCGTTACACCCAAAAACGTGCAAATTTGCACAACATTAGGATTCGGTGTTGCGAACTGCCCACCTAATATGCGGCTTAGACGGCTGGGGTGCATCCCGCTCAACCGCGCTGCATTTGCTGCGGAAAGGCGCCGATCGGCCAAGGCAGTCCTGATTTCTCTCGCGATTCTCGTTGCTTCTTCAGTTGTAAGCCTCATCGATTTCGCATAGGATAGAAATTGCAAATTTGCAAGTTCGTTGATCTGTGGTAGCTGAGCGGTAGTTTAGGGGGTGGGTATGGCGTGGAGCAGGCAGCGGGTTACAGCAGTGAAGGTTGATGTCGGGCCCTCGATAATGTTGCACAGTGGCGCCTGGCTGGACCTGCTGTCGCCTCATACCAGCGACTTTACCATCGAGGACATCGCCCACGGCCTTGCGCTTCAGTGTCGTTATGCGGGCCAGTGTTTGGATTTCTATTCTGTGGCCGAGCACAGCTTGCTGGTCAGCGACCTCGTGGAGGAGGATCCATTGGCCGCCTTGCTGCACGATGCCGCGGAAGCTTTCCTTGGCGATATTACGCGTCCGCTCAAGCAGATGCTTCCGGATTACAGGCGGATTGAAACTGAGATGCAGCGCGCGATCGCTGAGCGATTTGGTATTAGCGCTCAGTCAAGCTCGGCAATTAAGCGAGCCGACCTGCGTGTCCTGGCCGCCGAGCAGGCCCAGATCATGCCGGCAGGCACGGACGAATGGGCTAGGCGCGATCGGATTGCGCCCGCCCTAGTAAAGGTACGCTTCCTGTCGCCGCGCGAAGCTAAGAGCGCGTTCCTTCAGCGATATGAAGCCTTGCAATAGAATCATCAGCAGAAACCAACTCAGTCAGGCGTTTCTCAACAAAAAAACTTCGCGTGAGCTATAGATTGAATTGAAATCGATGCGTATCTCTTCGACATGCAGAGCTTGAGTCCTAGGGCTGATGGAAATCGGGGAAGGATTTGGTTCTCTAGTGGCAGGAGGTTGCGCTGAAACCAATTTTCTTGGCGTCCGGTCCGCTTGCGGTCGGAAAATCGATGTTTACCGAGCAATTGACGTCACGTTTCGACGCGAAGCGCGTATCTACACGGGCGCTATTGCTTCGCGCTAGCGATACCGATGATCGCGACGCACTGATCAAGCTTGGCGACAAGCTCGACATTGAGACCAACGGAAAGTGGGTCCTCGAGCAGTTTCTGGCTGAAACGAACGGGGCTCCGGCGGATCGGATCTGGCTGGTGGATGCGGTCCGGACGCTGGACCAAGTTAAGTACTTCCGCGACGAATTCGGTGACAGGGTCGTTCACGTCCACCTCACTGCACCGATTGGTGTGTTGCGCGAGCGTTACCTGGCACGCAAGGCGGAGATCCGGGAGTTCAACAGCTACGACGAGGCACGCGAGCACGGGGCGACGGAAAGCAAGATCGAGGCGCTCGCTGAAGTCGCTAACGTGGTTTTGGAAACCCACCGTTCTAGCCCCCGATCGTTGCTAGCCCAGGCAACTGCGGGACTGGGCCTGTTCCCCCGCGAGGTTGCCCGGTGTGTCGACGTTTTGGTCGGTGCTCAGTACGGAAGCGAGGGGAAGGGCATATCTGCGCCTTCATCGCCAGGGATTACGATGTTCTTATGCGGGTAGGCGGACCTAATGCCGGGCATAAGGTGGCCGATCCCAAATACGACTACATCCAGCTGCCCTCAGGAACGCAAAGCAACCCTGATGCGAAGATCCTGATCGGCGCCGGCGCAACCCTCTCAGTCAAGCAGGTGCTCAAGGAGATTACTGACCTCAAGCTCACCGAAGACAGGCTGTCGATCGATCCGCAGGCCATCATCATCGAGGACAGCGACATCGCACAGGAAGCGGGCACCCTCGAGGTGATCGGCTCGACGAAAAAGGGCGTCGGAGTTGCTACGGCAAGGAAAATCTTAGGGCGAGACGGCAACGAGTACTGGGGCAGTAAGGTCCGCCTCGCCAAACAAATCGCGGAATTTAAGCCGTTCATTCGTGACACCAAGGTCGAGCTCGAGAAGGCTTATGCTGCCGGCAAGTCGGTCCTCCTCGAGGGCACTCAGGGAACCGATCTCAGCCTGCATCATGGGGAATACCCATTCGTAACCTCGCGCGAGACAACAGCGTCCGGTTGCCTCGCCGATGCTGGCATAGCACCAACGAGAGTCCGACGGGTGATAATGGTTATGCGGACCTACCCTATCCGCGTTGGCGGCACGTCGGGGCCGATGATGCACGAGATTACGGTCGAGGACATTGCCGCGCGGAGCGATATTCCGGCGGCGGACCTACATAAGATCGAAGTTGGCACCGTTTCCGGAAAGGAACGCCGCATCGCCGAGTTTGACTGGGAGCAGGTGCGACGCGCCGCCAGCATCAACGGGGTAACCGATATCGCGCTGACCTTCGCCGACTATCTCGGGATCGACAATCGCAAGGCGAAAACCTTCGAGGAACTCAACGCGACCACTAGGCACTTCATCGAGCGGGTGGAGAAGGTCACCAACGCCCGCGTCTCGCTGATTTCCAAGGACTTCGGGAAGGACGCCATCATCATTGACCGGCGGCAGTGGAACTGAGGAGCTGCCGGTGCAGGAAAACGAACTGATCAGCATCTATCCGCGGCTGTACCACATGGCGGAGGACGGTTCGTTCCCGTCGATCCGTAACCACGGGCTGATGAGCGCGTCAGCGCTCCTCGATGCCTATGGGATTTCTGGCGACCAGCGACTTGCCATTGAGGAGAGGCTGCGGCCCGAGAGCGTCGATATCGCAAAGGATGGGCTGCCTAACGCCGTCATCCGCGACAACAAGCCGATGAGCGACAGCGCGCTGCAGAAGTGCCTTCAGGACGGGCTGACACCGTTTCAATGGTACAAGATACTCAATAGCAAAACCTTCTTTTGGCTGCACAAGAAGCGGTTGCACAGGCTTCTGGCAGCTAAGGCATATCGCGATCGGCCGCACACAATCCTGACGTTTGACACTGCGTCCTTGGTCGCCGCCCACCGCGACAGTATCCTCCTCAGCCCGATAAACAGCGGGTCGACTATCATGAATCCCCAACCGAGGGGCAAGGGCACGTTCGTGAAGATTGCCGACTATCCGTTTGCCGAGCGAAGGAAAACGAGACCCCTGGAAAATGCCTTGGTCGAGCTGACCGTCGCCTACAGCGTCCCGGACGCCGCCAGTCACCTTTTGGCAGCGCAACGCGTGAACGGCGACGAAATCGAGGACCTGTGGCGGAGGCCAGGCAGCCATCCGCATGAGGGCGTCTAGGCTGGCACTGCTAACCTGGCTGGTCGCTTGGCCTTTCGGACTAGGTCGGCCAAGTGACTAGTAAGTCCGATCTCGCCTTCAATCTTCACCCCTGCATCGGCTGGCATGTCATGCAGGAATGTTCGCAGTGCCTCGAGCCCTTCGGCCGCTTCGAAGGTCAGCCAGTGGGCCGCCTCTCCCGGCACCAGAACGGCCTGTGACGTCTGGGTCGCGCCGCGATGGAGCTGTACCACCCAGACTGTCTGACCGTCATAGACCCACTCGAAGCGCACGGCTCCAAGCGAGCGGGACAACATGTCGTAAACCGCGTCGATCTGCTCGGCGACCGCAGATGGCAGCTCTTCGGGGTGATCGATACCCAGCATCAAACCATCGCCCTCACCGGAGCGACCCTCCACGAGCAGGGTCCCATCGATCGTGACAATGGCAGCGCCTGAATAGGCAGCCGGTACCGCGGCCTGGCAAATTACGGAAGCGATGGCAGTGTGGTTGGGATCCTCCACGGACATAAGCTTGAATGGGTCAGTCCAGCCCTTGAGGGTTGTGTACCTTCCTGGCTCTGGCTCATGCGGACAGGTGCGGATCCAGACCTCGTGGCTTCCCGTCGGCTGTCCGAAGGTGAATGGGGCAACGCGCCGCCCGAAGACAGTGGTAGCTGGCACATTTGCGCCTGCGAGCTCGGCCATGAGCAGACCGAACGCCTTGTCACCGATATGTCGGCTGAAGCGGTTGGGCCAGTTCATGCTGGCAGTCGCCGCCACCGTATTTTCGGGCTCCGACTCCCAGCATAGCGTGTGGCTGTTCTTCCATCCGCGTGGCCGAGGATGAATGCTGAACTCGAGCCGTCCCTGGCTCTGCATCTTTAGCTCAGGTCGAAATCCATAGACCTTCGTGAGCAGGTCAAGCGCCCAGGGCACGGGTAGGGAGGCCACTCCGGGCTTCTCCACGCACCGCGGTGTGTCATCAGGAGCGAACTCCATGATGCCGCCCTGGATCACCCCGGAAACCCCACCATCATTGATATCGATGGTCTCATTGGCGATCACGAACAGGCCCGATGAAATTAGCCGCTTGAGTCCGGCGAGGGCTTCCTGCACGTCACGTATCCCGTAGACAAACTCTTTGCTCCGCGGACTGTCCGGGGCGTAGCTGCGCAGATTTATCGAGGCATCCACACTCGCGGCCAGCAGCGCGGCAAGTGCCTCTTGAGCATCCCCGAAGTGGTGATTGGGAGGGTAACCGAAGACTCGCGAGTAACTCTGAGAGAAGGCCCCACCGTACGTGGGAACGAAGCTGATGAATTGCGCAACATTCCCCGCCCGAGCCAACGCGTCCAGCGATTCATCCTTGCGAAAATTCAAAGCGATACCCATTCCAGTTTCTTCATGGCAACAGCAAGCCGTCCCGGTAATGGGCACATACTAGGCCTTCGCGCCACATAGGCGAGCCAATGATCCCCGCTTTCCCGCCAGTTTTGCACAGGCTACGAGTAATGCACCGTAGGTTCAAATTCGCACCTTGACGCGCGACGGATGAGGCTTAGGCCGCCGCATTGGGCAAAATGGGGGAGATATCTAAGTTGCCACTGAAGAGGGATAAACCCACTTTGCCATCAGGACGCAGCTCGCGCATCGTCAGGTGCATTTCCTTGTCGCTCAAGCGGAAGATACAGTAGGTGTTGCGTTCGTTGCCGGGACGCCGCACCGGCGAGACGCCGGTACTGCCGTTTGAAACGACATAGATCGCCACCTGTTGTGGAGCACCGGCGAGCGGCTGATTGTCATATTTGACCACCCGCGGCATATGCTCGTGGCCGTGAACAGCTAGCTGCACGCCGGCCTGCTGAGCAGCGTCCAGAATTCGTGGGGCATCTACCGAAAGCGTGATCCCCTTGTTGTTCAGCGTCGCGACATTGGTCACCGGCAATAAATGATGATGCAGGGCCATGATCTTGAATGTCGGTCGATCGATCCGCTCGGCGCCGAGTTCTCGCAACGCGTCGATTCCACTCTCGCCGATGTAGCCGTACTCGCTCCATTCTGTTTGAACGATGGTGCATGAGTTCAGCACACCGATCAACACATCTACGTCACCCAGCTGCAATCGCCGAACGTAGTTCAGCGTCTCCTTCCAACCGCGGCCTATGAGTTCCTCGCAGAATACGCGGTACTGAAGCTCATGCTCGTATGTTGCCTGATTGCTCACCGCCAGCTTGGCGGGATCGACGTTCGACGGATCCATCGCGCGGACAATGTCATGGTTGCCGGGAACGGCGACTATTTGGTCTCGCTCTAGACCGAGCGCCTTAGTGAGGCTCGCGAACTCGGCCAGGATGCTGCTGCGCCTGGCTTGGCTCCAGTCGCCCTTCGTGGTGAAGTCGCCAGTAACCAGGATTGTGCCGATATCGTTCTGGGCACCTATCCTGCCCAGATCATCCAGAAGGGCCTCCGTGAGCGTCTTCTTCGTGTTGCCGATAGCCGGTGTTTCGCCCTGTAGGAGAAAGTCGTAGTCCGGTCCGAAATGAAGATCGGACAGGTGGAGGATCGCCGAGCGATTGGCGCGGGTCGTCGCGGCTACACGATCGGGTTGATGGGCCTTCCCGCCGAGTGGTACCAGAGTGTGATCGCCAAACCTGTTTGCTACCTCGTCGAGATATTCGCACGCCTGAATATCGGTGAGCTTGAACCAGCCGAAGATGCGGTCCCGCTCGTCGACATAGTAGTTAGGAACGGCTACCAGCTCGTCGCCGTCAAGCAACCCGCAGCGCCAAGCCTCGACTTTAGCAGTAAACATGCGTCTGGTGGATCGGTCGACGATATAAGCGATCGTTGGGCCATTCATGGTGTCGAGCGCATCGAGGTGTTCGTCCTCGAACTTCTTCTTCCACCAGCCCCACCAGACGAAGCCCTTGCTCGAAATAATCTCGCGATGGGATTGAATGGTGTCGACGCCCGGCGTGGTGTCCCTGAACCTTAGCGCTATGAACGGTGTTGCCACTCTGCAGTTCTCCAAAAGGGTGGTTTCGGGATGCGCCACTGCTCAAGTGCCGGATACGCACGAAACAGTTCTGTCGGCGGTAGCTCCGAGGTCAGGTACGCCCGCAATGCCTGAATGAGATGATGGCTGTCGCTGACCACGGCGGCTTCATTCTGTGAACTCCACAAGCCGATATTCTCCCGGCCAAGCGCCCGCCGGCTTACATGAGGCCAAGTCCATCCCTCGGCTCCGAGGACTTGTGCCACTGTCGACAGACCGGCGGGGTGCGGCGCATCACGGACGGCGAGCTGATAGTCGTTGATCGTGAAGCGAATCCATCGCCCCGGCTCTGTATGAGGTGGCGGCATACTAGGTTCGCAGTTGACCGATATGCTGAGAAGGTCGCCACGTCGAGCCCCCCCATCGGAACTTGTAGCCCCAGTCCTCCTGACGGCCGCCTGTTCGAACTCTGGCGAAGCGTATTCTACCGCGATGCCAACGTCATCGAGCTTCCCCCATCCACCAATCCAACCAGCGAGTTCTTCTCGTTCCGCCCTCCCGGTTGGGCGGGTATGCTCCGGCCATAGGGTTACAAGGATTTGGCTTCCTTGGCCGACCACTGAAGCTGCCCAAGCTATCCATCGCTTCGCCTCGGCTGGATACCAAGGTGGATCCAGAATTGCTATCGATCGCTGGATCTTCAGCGTCACTTCTCCGACGTCGGCTACGATATGTTTCCTGACGTTTTGAAAGGGCTGCCTATCGACCAGAATCGAATCTCTTGAAGCAACATCTAGGCAGCGAGAGATAGAGGGCGTGCCTACGGTGAGGACGGTTGTCTCAGGCGAGACCAAACTACATATCGCCTGAACTGATTTGGCGGAGTATCGCCAATCGAAGTCGAGGGGATGAGGTTGAGGCAGGCGCAGCGGCTGGCTCCACGTTCCGTGATAATGATCTAGAGTTAGCGCAGAAGTCTGCGTTGTTCACGCCTTTCCTTCGGGTGAAACGGCTGACAGGTTCTTTGCCCACTGATTAGTATCCACTGCCGGCGCTTAGCATCCAAATGCTGCTGACTCTCAACTTGTCTGCTTCCTCAATCTGAGGCCTGAGGCGATCGTGTCCGACTTTGGGATCCCCGCCTGAGACAGAGAGCGAGCGAAAAGGCGCGAAGCCGTCATTGCGATGCGCCTTACCTCGACGCTAGCCAACAACAATGCTGTTTTGAATCACCCAAGTTCGTGGATGGCGACGTCGGGAATGACCGACTTCGCAATCTCGCATAGGTGCTGATGATGCGTGAGGTAGATCACCTGACCCGCACCTGCCATCTCGCCGAACAAGCGGAAAACTTCTTCCGACCGGAGATGATCGAACGTTTCCATGATATCGTCTGCGATGAAGGGAACAGAGGGCCTGAGCTTGGCACACTCGTAATATCCGGCGAGCCGCAGAGCCAGGTAGAGCTGGAAACGCGCGCCCTTCGACAAAGCGTCTGCGACCTTCGATTGGCCATCCCGCTGCGTCGCGATGAGGACCTCGCCGCCCTTCACCGGTTGGGTTGTCAAGCCGGTGTACTGGCCCCGTGTGATCAGTGCGAACGCGTCGGACGCCTCACTCATCATTCCGGAGCGGTGGCGTTCGCGATAAACCCGGAGCGCGCTCGACGCCGACATCACCCCAAGCTTCAACTCGATATAACGGACAGCTTTCTCTTCGATTTCGAGAAGGACGGTGCGTCGATCGGCATCAATTCGGGCAACTGCGCTGTCGCCGCCGATCGCATCGAGCTTGTCGGTGGCTCGGGTTCGCCGGACGAGTTGCTGCTGCAGTGAGTCATCGAGGTCGGCGAGGCGTCGTTCGATTTCCGCCTTTTCAATTGCGAGCCGATCGAGATCTAGGCCTTCGAGCAACGACTGCGCCTGGATGAAGTCGCCGAGGCCGAGCTCGCTCGTCAGTCGTTCTTCAAGCTCGGCCACCGCACTCTGCAGGCCATCTCGCTCGCGAAGCTGTTCATCGCGCTCCACGACCTCCGGCAGAGTTTTCACCCCAAAGGCATCGAGCACATCCTGCTTTGTCGTCTCGTGTGCCGCGAACTCAGCATTCAGTGCCTCTTGAACGTCCTGCAACTTCTGAACGTCAAGGAGGAGATTTGCCCTAGCCTCACGGGCACGCTCAGCTTGCTCCAGACGCTCAGTCAGCCTGACGCTCACCTGTTCTGGCACCTCGTCGCTTTCATGCTCGCCGGCCTGCGCACCAAGGCGGGCCACCTCTTCAGCAAATGCAGTCCTGTCCGCCTCCATCTTGCGGATGCGGATGCGCATGGCCTCACGATCCTGCAGGGCCTTTGACAGCTCTGACAACTGATCGAGGACGCTGCCAAGCCCGGTTCCGGCGATGCCTTCTTCAAGCCAGGTGCCTTGGAGCGTTTCCTTGACCTCGGCCTGCCATGCACCCTCTCGCCGCTCGGCAATTTCAACAGCGAGTCGCCGGGCGGCCAGCTCCTCTTCCTTCGCGGCGACGCTCCTCAGCGCTTCCGCTCGTTCCGCGTCGACCTTTGCCTGCCTATCCAGAAAGCGGTCGGCGGCGACCACCATTGCCTCCAGGGCCTCACCAGCTTCCGGCTGAATTCCAACGCTTTGAAGAGCCGAAGCAAATCCGAGATAGATTCGCTCTCCCTCGGAAGTTGCACGTTCAATCCTTGCGCGTGCGAGCAAGATGTCGTCCCAGGCGGCAAGCGCGTCGGAGCGTGCGGAAAGGCGCTCCTCAAGAAGTCCGATCAGCAGGTCGAGCGACTGCGGCTGGCAATTCTCGAGCAAGGCGCTGGCCATTCGCTTGATGTCAGCGGACGCCATTTCTGCACGCTGGGCAATCTCGGCGAGTTGGAAGCTTACGCGCTCTATGGCCGCTTCGGTCTCGGCCGCCTTTTGCTTGATTGCGCGCATATCAGCGAGCTCGCCTGCATGGGCCAATCGATCCGCGCCGACATGATCGTCCCTGGCCAATGCCGCGGCAAACACGTTTGCGGTTTCCGCCTTGAGGTTCGCCCGGTGATTTCGCCAGGCCTCGTCTCGCTCACGTCGAATGGCTGCGGCTGTGTCATCGTCGGCGAGATCAGCCGAGGCGCGAACAGCAGCCAGACGTGACAAAGTCGCCATCCGACTTTGTTCCTGCTCAGCCAGACGCTCGGAGAACACAGCTTTGTCCCTTTGAAGGTCCGCGGCCAGTGTTTTCCAAGCAGCCATCTGCGTCGGTGCGGGGACCGACATTCTCGAAAGTGCGTCCGCATCTCCCGAACATGGCTGGAGGCGCCGCATCGCATCCGCCAGCCTTGTTAGCCGCTCGTCCTCAAACGCGCGCGCTTCTCTTATCTCGCGTGCGTGACTGCTGACCTTCGCTTCCGACATGGCTGCCATCAGCCTGGCTCTTGCGGGCTCGGGCACCGCCCTCTCCTCACCCACGCGACCTCGCGCGGCGTTGAGCCCGTCGAGCGCGGCAGCGGCTTCATCGCGGGCCATCCGCAGGCTCGTCGTGATGCCGGAGCGTTGTTCGACCATGCTGCGAAGCGTGCCGACTACAAAGGCCGGCAGGATGAGCCGGGACGGATCCGGTTCGGCCGATCTGCCGAGCGCGGCGAGGGAGTTCGCGACCACCTGGTCAAGCATCTGGACTTCCATCTTGCGGGTCGGCAGATCCATGCCCGCGGACACGTAGCGCGCCTTGCGATCGGCAAGTCCGCGCACCTGTTCGGAGATCACCAGGACAGCCTCATCGACAGAGATTGCTTCGATCTTTGCCCTCGCTCGATCGATCTCATCGGCATTGGCCTGGAGGCGGGTTCTCAAGCGGGCATCATGATCGATCAATTCGGCGACGGTGCCGCTCCAGGTCATAGGAGGAGACGGGATGTCAGGCAGCTCAGCCAGTCTGATCCCCTTGCGCTTGATCTCCCCGAGCAGCGGCGCGGCGCGCCCATAGCGGTCGATTGTGGCGAGACGCGCCGACAATTCCGAGCGCTCAGCCAGGCTGCGATCGTATTTATCCTGGGCCTCCACCCGTTCAGCCTCGAGCGCCTCGAATGTCGAGGCCAGGGTGTCGATCGACTCCTTGCGTGACTTGAGCTCTGCGAACCGCTTCTTCAGCAGCGCGATCTCGGTGCTCTGGGCCTGTTTTCGGTGAAGCGCGTCTGCCTCCGTCTCCAATGCGGCCAAGACATCGCTGGCATGACCGAGCCCGGCGCTGGCGGTGAAAAGGAGTTTGCCGAGATCACCACGCGATTCAAGGATCGCCTTGCCCCCTGCTTCCAGCGTCTCGTCATCGAGCGAAAACATGCTGCTATAGGCTTCGCGGGACAGTCCGGCGAGCTGCGCCGAGATGGCAATTTCGCTCAGCGGCCTGCCTTCTCCGTCGTGCAGTGAGTTGCTGCGGCTTTTGGTCCGGGAAACGGCAAGCGCCCGCCCTTCGAATTCCAGCAGTCCGCCGATGCGCATGGAGCTATATTCGTGCAGGAAATTGTAGCGGCTGCGCTCTTCGATGCCAAAGATCAGATCAAGGTAGGCAGACAGCGCGGTCGATTTTCCGGCCTCATTCAGCCCAAAAACGATATGCAGATCGGGACCTGAAACCGGCTTCTCTCCGAAATCGATCGCCTTATCGGTAAACTTGCCGTAGCGGGTCAGATCAAGGCGCCGCAATCTCATCGCGTCGCACCTGCCTTGAGCCTCGCCGTGACCAGGTCGACGCTTCCGGCAAGCACATCGTCGAGAAACTGTTCGAGCCCCGCTTCATCCTTGCCGGCGAAACCGCGGGCATCGGGTGGCAGGTCCGCGATCGTCTTCAACACTGAATTCTCGCGCGTCGGATCGAAATGCTTCTGACCCCGCATTGGCGTGCATGGACTGTGCTAGTTCCAGCGTGGGATCTGCAACGCTTTTCAAATCCCCGACACCGGGAGCCAAAAGAGCAAGCTCCAGCTTTTCAACCCAGGTGTCGCCCACCTGCTCGGCCGCCTGTTCGGCTTCTGCGACGGCCAAGTCCCGGTCGCGCATGAGCGACCATGAAAGGGCAGAAGTGCCGGCTAAGCCAAGGCGGGCAACAAGGTAGCGCGATCTCGCAATCTCCCGGGACTGCTCCAGCCCTGCTCGGATACGGACGATGGCCTCGTTCCATTCCGACGTCCCAGTCAGATCGATGCTCACCCGCTCGAACTGCGCGACACTGGTGTGTCTCTCCTCGATCTCGACGGAGCGATCGTCGCGAATGGTGACCAGCGTGACCGATTTCTCGCCGGCTTCGTTGATGTCCCTCCCCTGTGGGATCCCGGGCATCACCAGCGTGCTCGCGCCGGAATACACTTGGCGAACGTGAATGTGGCCAAGCGCCCAATAGTGAAAGCCGTGGCCGTGCAGGTCGGCGACGCTGCAAGGTGCGTAGACATCATGGCCTGGGGTGCCCGCCAGGCTCGTGTGCATGATACCAATGTTCGCAGCTCCCTCCTGTGGGGCGGCATATTTGGGCAGCAGACTTTCGGGCGCCTTGGGACTGGCGAAGCTCAGCCCATGAAACACGACGTCCACCCCGACGCCAGACTGGATCACGGATTGGCAGCGGCCGCCAAAAGTGGTCACCGTGTCGGGCAACACGAGCTGCTTCGTAATCCGCGACATGGCGTCGTGGTTGCCGCGGATCATGTAGATCCTGACGCCCGCTTGATGAAGACGCGTCATCTGGGATGCCAGAAAGCGTGCCGTCTTCATCGAAGTCTGGTCGCCATCGTAAAGATCGCCAGCAATAACCAGAGCATCGACACGCTCGGCAAGGCAAAGATCGACAATCGAGATGAAGGCTTGGCGGCTGGCGTCGCCGACGAGCTCGGCAAGCTCAGCGTTGCGGAGCGCCAACGAACGCAGCGGCGAGTCTAGATGGATGTCGGCCGCGTGAACAAATCGAAATGCCATTCGAAGGACTCTCCACGCCCGAACAAGAAGCTCAGGCAAAATGCCGACGCCAAGTCAATTTAGCACAGGCCGTCGCGACGCACGGTGAAGGCAGCCTGGGTCTCGGTATCAAAGTTCGGCAGCGTTCCGCAACAGTCTTGTCGAGTGAGGTCACGAAGCTAAGTTCGGACCTTCAGCCCTTCTCTGGCGGTGCGTTGACTTGGCCTTTTTCTTGGCTGACCAAAACTATCGCGTGGATAAGCAACGCGTTTTCTATTCGCGCAACCGGCAAGAGCCTTTTATATCCTGAAAAAATTGCTAGTTTGCATGTGGGGGACTGGGGCCAATGCAATCTGCCGATAGTTCAGAGTTAGTAACAAATGATGGTGCAGTAGCGGAAAGCTCGGCTGTCCCGTGACCTTGCCCCTCTGATCTAATCCGGTTTGAAGTTCGTTCTGGCCCATCGAGAGGACCAGGACATGAAACGTAGCCGCTTCTCTGAAGAGCAGATCATCGGAATTTTGAAGGAACACGAGGCCGGGGTATCGGTTGCCGATCTGTGCCGCAAGCACGGGGTCAGCGACGCCTCGATCTACAATTGGAAGGCCCGCTTCGGCGGGATGGATATCTCCGAGGCTCGGCGACTGAAGGCGCTGGAGGACGAGAACACGCGCCTGAAGCGGCTTCTGGCCGACGCCATGCTCGACAATGCCGCGTTGAAGGATCTTGTGGGAAAGAAATGGTGACGCCCGCGGCCAAGCGGAAAGCTGTCGCTCGCCTGAAGGAAGGCTTCGGGATGAGCGAACGGCGGGCGTGTAAAGCCATCGGCTGTTGCCGCATGACGGTTCGCTACGAGACCAGCAGGCCGGACGACCGCGAGGTTCGCGAGCGGATGAAGGCGATCGCGCAGGAGCGTCGCCGGTTCGGCTACCGGCGTCTTCTCGTGATGCTGAGGCGGGAGGGCCTGGTCGTGAACCACAAGAAGCTGTTCCGGCTCTATCGGGAGGAGAAGCTCGCCGTTCGCCGCCGTGGCGGCCGCAAACGGGCGATCGGGACCAGGGCGCCGATGCTGGTGCCGCTGAGGCCCGACGAGCGCTGGTCGCTCGACTTCGTATCGGACCAGCTCACCGACGGGCGCCGCTTCCGCATCATGGCCGTCGTCGACGACTGCACGAGAGAGTGCCTGGCACTCATCGTTGATACGTCTCTCTCGGGCATGCGGGTTGCCCGCGAATTGGACCGGCTCATCACCGAGCGCGGCCGGCCGAGGATGATCGTCAGCGACAATGGCAGCGAGTTCACCTCGAACGCCATCCTCGCCTGGGCGGATCAGAACCGCGTCGAATGGCATTACATTGCGCCCGGCAAGCCGATGCAGAATGGCTTCATCGAGAGCTTCAACGGCCGACTGCGCGATGAACTGCTCAACGAGACGCTGTTTACCTCGCTGGCTCAGGCGCGCGTCGCCATCGCCCTGTGGCGCGCCGACTACAACACCGCGCGGCCGCACTCCCAAATCGCCTGGCAGACACCGGCCGAGTTCGCCAGCACCTTCAATCCGCGACGGTCGCTCGCGCTGCGCTATGCCAAAGGCTCCGCGCCAGCGCCCGTCGCTTCACCCGCCCAGCAGGGCACAACCCACGCCGGAAACGAACTCAAAACTGGATAGAAACTGGGGGCAACGTCAATCGCGGTTTGCCTACAGCACTGCTCTCCTGTCCCGATAGCGCAAATTCGCGGTTACCTCCGGCCACGAACAGTCGGACCAATTTTATTTGTAGGTTAGACCTTCGTCCTCGGCAAGATTGGCCAAGCGATGACTCGCTGCTGAATTGCCGGCCCGCGCGTGATGGGCGCGAAGGCGTCAGGTGCCCTCGCCGTCAAGACTCAAGCCGCAACGTAATCAGGCGGGAGTGCCTTCCGCTAGGTGGGGATGGACTGGCCGCCGAAGTCAGAAGCAGCAAGCCTGGAGCATAATGGAAGACCTCGACCATGTGAAGCAGGCCGCGAAGCGCGTCCGGGCCTATTTGCAGGCACCTGCCCAAAGCCGCGACATGAAGCCAGCCGCCAGCCTGCTAGTCGACAGCAACCGTTCAGCTTGCTGCCGCCGACCGCTTGAAAACGATGGTCACCTTCGTCCCTTTGTTGGCGCTGGACTCGACGGCTAGCTGCGCCTTGGCGTTCTCGGTCAGCGATCGCGCGATCAGCGCTCCGAGCTTGCCTGGTTTGGGCCACACCTCGCCTTCCGGCAGGCCGATTCCGTCGTCCGCCACTATAACCCGGCAGCCGTCGCCATCGACGACGCTGTGCAGTGTTATCGTGCCGCCGTCGCGCCCCCGGAACGCATGCTTTAGTGAATTGGTCAGCAATTCGTTGACGACCAGTCCCGCCGGCATGGCGACGTTTATTGACACGGGATATGTATCCACCTTCATATCCAGGCGGATCCCCTCGACTGCATGCGAGCTCATCACCGCGGACGCGATCTGGCTGAGATAGACGCCAAGATCGACCTCCTCTTTCGGCTCGTCGGCCGTTAGCGTCTGGTAGAGGATCGCCAGAGCGTCGACGCGACCGGCAAGCCGCTCAAACCGTCTCCGGTCGGCCTCGGTCGCGTTGCGGCTTTCCAGCCGGATCAGTGCGGTGATCATCTGCAGGTTGTTCTTTACCCGGTGCTGCAGTTCGCGCAGCAGTGTGTCTTTCTCGCTGACAAGCTCCTCCACCGAGCGCTCATCTCCCGCCTCGCCATGGGCCGATACGTCGACCAGCGCCACCAGCCGGAAGCACATCTTGCCGTTGTCGTCCTCGATCACATTGGAATAAACGTCGACGATCGTCGGCTTATCCTCGTTGCGTTCCAGCCTGTAGGTGCCGACAAAATCGGTTCCCTCGAGCACGGCCTCGGCTAGCGGCCTGTCCTTTTGCTGATGGAGGCCCGTGCCTAAAAGGGCCGCCCAGTTTTCTTGGGTGAGCCTGGCGGCTGTCAGGCCTGACAGTTTCTCGAATTCCGGATTGGCGTAGACCACGCGCTCTTCACCGGCAAGGTCCGAAACGGCTATGGCGATCGGCACCTGGTCGAGGAATTTCTTGAACTGTTCGCTTTCCAGTGCGGTTGCAAGGTCAGGTGTATCAAGCAACTGCTCGACCGCCTCAGCCTTCTCTGAATCCGATGTCATTTGCGCGCCTGTTTTGTGCGGATATTATCAACAATGCGGCGAGCCTGCCATCGCCAAAACTGGAGCTGCATCTCACATTTCGCATCACGCATCTGACAACAAGCTCTGCATCGCGTAACGGCCGCACGTCTAGCATTGCGACCGGCCGAAGGAGAGCGGCACGGATCGGCTACAATCCAGGTGCCTGGAATGTCGAAGCGACCGGTCAAGTGGGTACGCTGCGGAAGATCGATAGAGCAGGCATTCAGGGAGAATGAGTTCGCGTGCCGGCCTCGGCGATACGTGCCGACACTGTCAACCTCATGACCGCATGCGGGCTGAAAGAGCAGCGCTTCGCTCCAGCGGTAATTCAGGCCGCTAGCTGCCTAACTGCGGCAAGCCCATCGATCGTGTATGTTGAGACGCTATTGCCGATGCCTAAATATCGAACCCGTCATGGCAATCGTTGTGACGGGAAGCGCTCGCTTATGGGCTGTGCTGGAATGCGCATGAAGTATGCGCCTGTGCGCCGCTTCGTTGATCTCTTGGCCTTCGAGGAAGTCGTCAATCTCATCGTATGTGAGACCGGGACGAGGTTCTCCAGGTCGGCGGTCGGGATCTTTTCAACAAGATCAGACGGAGCGCCCAGATACACTGCCAAGGCGCGAACTCTGCGCTTGTTCAGCCCGGAAAGAGGAAGAATGTCTGCGGCACCATCGCCGAACTTGGTGAAGAAGCCCATCAAGGCCTCGGCTGCTTCGAAGCGACTTCTGAAAAAGAAGTGTGGGTTTGCTCTCATACCCTTTGCTGAAAAATGTTGTCATAGAGCGCATGGAATGCCACGCGCTTCGAATCGGAGTAGCCGTCCGGGAAGCCTGAAGCCCCTTTGAAGCGCATGTCCGGCAGCTATTCATAGCGTGGATGACTTTGATCGAAACAAACGATTTCATAACTCTTCGGAAATCTTGCATGGACAAAAGCACGTCCGCACCGATCACCCATCCAAAGGAGAAAATCTTCCATGCGCCCTGACGTGCAGTGGAGGTCGTGCCGAGAAGTGAGTTGCAACTGGCCGATCATGTCGGCGGTTCGACGCTAGTCGTCCCCAATGTTCCTGAGCTGCGAAGTCTTGCAGGCGAGCCAGTTGCCCAGCGCGATTCTGCTTGTGGCGGGCTTTTTGCCGCAGGCAGTCCGCTCGTTTGGGCAGCGGATTGGAGACCCGGCCGGCAGCGCTACCATACAACATCAGCGCACTTTACATCTACGCGGTATTGCCGGGCTTCCAGTCGGTGCCATGTTTGGCCGACGAATGACGCGATGCGGCCTCCTGCACAAGCGAAGGCGTTATCGGATGTGCGACCGGGAAGCAGGCGGACAGTGCAGCACATGTCACTCGCCTGTGCGACGGTCTTTCGGGGAATGAAATCGGGCCAGTTCACGGCGCGGCATTATTCGTCAACAGCCGCCCCTTCGCAAGGATATAGGCAGCCCGCGTCACAAGTTCGTGCTGCAGATGAAAACGGCATCGCCGGCATGCAAGTCAGCAGCCGGTCAAGATTCGATGATCCAGCCAAGCTCTCGGCGTCATGGAACGGCAGGCGCCACGATCGAAGCATCTCATATTGATTCAGGCGGACCCTTATGAGCGTTCTTTGATGCCGGTGATGCCTGACAGGCGGTTGCAGCTGCAAGCGACAACGCGGCCTATTTAGTTGGAAACGGTCTGAGGCAGGCCAATTTGGCTTGCCCGTCACTATGTGGAGAAAGAAATGCTGTGTCTAGGAATTAGCGGCGGACTTGACCAAGTCCATGAAAACCGATTCGAGCTTCGGAACGCCTTTATGCACGATGGCGCCGCGGTGCTCGTCCGAGACGGACGGGTGATAGCAGCCGTCGAAGAGGAACGCCTCAATCGGATGAAACACTCCAACAAGCTCCCAATTCGTTCGATTCAATACTGTCTGTCAGCGGCGGGGGTTCAGCTCAACGACATTGATCGTGTCGCGCTCTACGCCAGCGAGCCCTATGCCAACGCCATGCTTGAAGGTATGTCCGCATCCCACCCGGACATTCTCTCCATTCCGTTGGATGCTAAAACGTTGGTGCAGGATCTGTTAACGCGTGAGTTCGGCACTAAGTTGGACAGTTCGCGTATTTCATTCGTAAGTCATCATCAGGCGCACGCCGTGAGCGCCTTTGCAATGTCGGGCTTCGAACAAAGTCTCATTCTAGCGATTGATGGCTCTGGTGATTTCCTATCGGGCCTCTTGGCGGTAGGGTCTGGCACAGAAATTACGCAACTCGAGGCTTTCCCCGAGAACAATTCTCTTGGGCTGTTTTATCTCGAGACGATCCGCTATCTCGGCTACGGCTTGTTCGACGAGTATAAAGTAATGGGACTCGCGCCCTACGGCGACCCCGCTCCCTATCGCGAGCTCTTCGAGCAGTTCTACGAGCTCTCCGCCAACGGCGGTGGCTACCGTGTTCACCTCGATCGCATCGGTCCGGCGTTGCTCCGCAATATCGAGGTCAGGCGAAAGGGAATGCCCTTCACCCAGCAGCATCGAGATGTGAGTGCGTCACTGCAGGAAGCGCTTGAGCGGATCGTGTTCCACATTCTCCGGCATCACCGTGAGGCCACCGGCATGAAGCGGTTGTGCCTGGCGGGGGGGGTGGCCCACAACTGTACGATGAACGGTAAGCTGCTGTATTCAGGGCTTTTCGAAGACATCTTCGTGCAACCCGCGTCTCACGACGCTGGCTGCGCATTGGGAGCTGCGCTGATAGTCTCTAACGAGATGGGCCGCCCCGCGCCGTGTGAGCGACTGCAGGAGGTCTATTGGGGTCCTGATCTCGGGAGCGAGCGCGCCGTGCAACAGGAACTGAATGCATGGGCCGGACATCTCGAGGTTGAACGCTCTGATGACGTGGCAAGCAGTGCAGCCGACTGGATCGCCAACGGCGCCGTGATCGGCTGGGTGCAGGGTCGTTCGGAGTTTGGGCCACGTGCGCTGGGCAACCGCAGCATTCTTGCCGACCCTCGGCCCGTCGCAAACAAGGACCGGATCAATGCGATGGTCAAGAAGCGCGAAGGCTATCGGCCCTTCGCGCCATCTGTGCTGGAGGAGGATGCGAGCGAATTTTTCGACCTCCCGGACGGTAGGCACGAATTTCCATTCATGAATTTCGTCGTTCGCGTGCGTGACTCAAAGCGCGCCTTGCTCGGTGCCATCACGCACGTCGACGGTACCGCTCGCCTGCAAACAGTATCGCGCAACGCCAATCCCGCGTACTGGGAGGTCATCAATGCGTTCAAGAAGCGCACGGGCACTCCAATTCTGCTCAACACGTCCTTTAATAACAATGCCGAACCGATCGTGGATTCGGTTGCAGACGCGATTGCTACCTTTCTGACGACAGAGCTGGATGGACTTGTGGTCGGGCCCTTCCTGGTAAAAAAGCGGGCTGCAACGCTGCAGGATTGGACTGCGCTTGCGGTTTCGTTGCCGCCCTATGTGTCCCTCCATCAAACCCGCGCTTACAAAGCGCCAGATCGTCGGGAGACTCACTGCGAGATCAGCACGACCCACTTCAGCAGTGACAGTGTGCGAATTTCACACGACTTGTTTAATCTGCTGATGCGGATTGAGGGCGAAGCCATGTTGGGAGATCTCCTCAATACAATTGCGCCGGATCAGGCTAAGCGTGACGCTGTGATGGAGGGCCTGCGACGACTGTGGGAGCAGCGCCTCGTTCGGTTGCATCCCTCACAAGCTGCTCGCATGGATCAAGACTGCGATCAAACGCTGGACCAGCATAACAGGCTCTCAGCGTGATAGCGATGCCGCTATCCAAGCTCCGCGAATAAAGGTGTTCATCGACGCCGCCTGACACCTCCACCCGGGCCGGCGGGCGGCGTAATAAAACGGGTGGATCGTCCACTTCATGTTGGACGACCCGGACGCGCAGAAAAAAGCGCCTGCGGCGGGTCCCTTGTTAACCACCATGATGCGGGACCACAGCGACAGGGCGTGCCGGAGACGGTCAATCCGGCCGGCGATGTCGTCGCCGGCGCCGACGGTCTCATTCAGGATCAGCATCGACCAAAGAGCGAGGCCACTGCCGTTATGCTCGAGATCTGGGGACGGCGGCTTGGCGATCGCCGTCTATTCGGCGTTTCTCGAACTCACTGCATGCAAGACCGTGACGAAGCCCTTCACATTGCGGGTCGGGACATAGCTGGCTTCTTGGCGCGCTACCACCGCTAGAGATGCAGACTTCGCCCGACAGCTCCTGCTGGAGCGCGGCTTGGATCTGATGGCAGAATTCTTGCGGAGACGCGGACAAGTGGGGAGCACTCCAACCCTACACACGCGTCACTGGGCTATCAGTGTTGACCGTATAATCTTCGGAATGGCAATGGCATATTTTACAAAGCACGACCGCAATCAAATTATATACCGCAGCTGGGAAGAGCCGGAACAGTCAAGCGCAAGGATGAGAATTTTGGTCCTCAAGCTTGATCATGTCGGCGACTTTTGGATGTCTCTAGGGGCCCTAAAGGACCTTCGTCAGCGTTTTGCGCATGCCCACATTACGCTGGTGGTGGGAAGCTGGAACATCGCTACTGCAAAACAGTTCGACCTCGCCGACGATCACATTGCTTTTGACTTTTTTCCTCGCAACCCAAAAGTCAAAACGCGCAAAGAAGCCGCCGACATAAGGCCGCTGCTGACCGGCGAGTTTGATCTTGCCATTGATATGCGTGTTCCGGAAGAAACAAGGCCCATCTTGCTTGAAGTCCCCGCCAGGCACCGTGCGGCGATAGTTGATCCGTACAGCATGCATCAGATCGATATTGCGATAGCGCCATTCAATCTGAAACTGCGCAGAACCATCTTCTACAAGCTGGTCCAAAAAATAGGGCTTGCTAACAAAATCCCTCGTAGATGGCTTGATTGGTTCATTGACCGCAAGCAGGTGCGTCTCCAGCATGTGTCAGAAATCCTCCTCTTTCTGGTCGCAAAGGCAGCTGCCTATTTCGAAAGCGGAGCGGGTCACCCACAGAATTCGACTACAGGCAATGCCCCGATTGTCGTGGCTCCGTTCTCCAATTCCAGCCTGCGAGATTGGCCGATTGAAAGTTTTGGCAAAGTTGTCGCTGCTCTTTCGACCCGTGGTGAGGTGGTCCTCGTTGCCCGTGGCGAATGCCTGGAAGCGCTTGAGGAGGTTGCGAAGATAGCTCGGGATCGTGGAGCCGCGAACATTCGGACGGCTGTCGACTTGTCGGAATTGGAATTCAATTATCTCGTGAATTCGGCCGCGCTCGTCGTTTCGAACAATTCAGGCACCGGGCATGTCGCCGCCCAGCTTGGCCGCCCTACTATCGGCATTTTCACGGCGTCACATCTACCGGAGATTTGGGGGTTTCGAGGTCCCCTGGTCAGCATGCTTATGAGTGTTATTGAATGTCGCGGGTGTGGTCTGGACCAAGTGCGGCATTGTCCGGTCAAAGTCCGATGCAAGTTCGACATCACGCCGGATCTCGTGATTGCCGAGGTAAACGCCTTGATGAATCATTGTAAGGGTACGGCACAAGCTTAGTGGCTCGCGGTCACCATAACCGCGATTGTCCAGATCTTGGTCGCTGATTCAATCGCTACAAACATCTAAAGGCCGAAATTCAGAATCGAATCGACTTGGTCGAAGGACCGCAGTGGCGATATCACCCCCTGGGCCGGGCGACCATTTCGTTTTCGTTCGCATGCCCGTCCATAGCGACAGCGCCACTAACAGCAGATGAACCACACAAAGTGAGGGAGACCCCAATTAAGTGCCAAGCGACAGCTGGCCCAAGGCGCCTGGCTGAAGGCGCATGAAAACCTCATATCACCGGGCAGACCGGCACCGGAAAGACTTGGCTGGCCTGCGCCTTCGGACGTCAGGCCGCCCGGCTCGATCATTCCGTGCTCTACCTGCGCATGCCGCGTCTGTTCGAAGATCTCGCCCTGGCGCGTCATTGTCTCGGTCGAGGGGTGCACTCCACGACTGTCTCGTTTTTGCGAAATATGCACGTCCGACGCAGCTTGCGTTGACAAAGGCGGTTTTACGCGCAGTTGCAATAGCACTTCCGCCGGCCTATTTTTGTGGGGTTCAATTGTGGTTCGGCCAAGGGCGCTTTGGGCGCCGGACCGGCCCCGTGTAAACCTCATTAAAGAGCTAGGAACCCTGCCATGGAAGAATTCTTATCGCGCATCGCCACTAGTGCCGGCATCGGCCCGGCTCTCGCAGAGAAGGCCGTTGGGTTAATGCTGGGTTTCCTGCAACGCCACGCGGCCGACGGTCCCGTTGCGCGCATGATCGAGGCCATTCCCGGAGCTTCGGAATTAGTGGCGAAGTATCATGGCGATGACCCAGAGGGCGGAGGCGGCCTCATGGGGCTCGGCCAGCAATTGATGAGTGAGGGTCTCAGCATTCTAAAGATCGCCGCCATCGCCAACGAGACGATCGCCTTCGCCAAGGAACATGCCGGCGACGAACTCGTGGACGAGGTCCTCAATTCCGTTCCTGGCCTTCCCCAGTTCGTCTGATCAGCGGCAGCCGGGGGCGCATGACCTCGTGCGCCCGTGCCGGCCCGTCTGCGCAGGTAGGCATTCTCCGCCGAGCGTTCCGTACCGATCTCGCCAGACCACCAACCGCCGGGCACGCGAAGCGAGCGTTGGAGTACTTCATTCGTCTATTCCAAAATCGACCTCAGGCGAATCGATGTGTATAATTTCTGGCGGTAAGGGTTTATCCTGAACGCTTTCGATGAAGCCCGCGAGATAAGCAAACGTATTGTATTTCTCGAGGACCAACCGCTTCGCCTCTCGTATTGCGCCCCGACGCTCCTTCCAGAGGTCCGACTTGATGATTTCTTGAATTTTTTGGATTACGTTCTTGTCCTCTGGGTCAATCAGAACCATTGAGTCCGAAGGGAAGAACCTCGTGATTGCCGGGCTGCCGTAATAGATCGGCATTGTTTCAGCAACGAAGCAGTCCATAAGCTTCTCTGTAAAATAGTAATCAGCACGAGTATTCTCGAAAGCTATACTGTAACGGTAAGGTGCGAGTGCGTTCCATTTGTCTCCAATCAGCCGAAAACCTCGGCCGAACAGGTCAAAATCGAGCTCCTCTCTCAGCCGTTCCAGAAACGCCAGCCGATATCGATGCCCTTTAAGCAGGGCGATGTTACTGGTAATCCATGAGAGCCGAAGCGGCTTGTCCACGACTTCGCTGACCAGAAGTTGGTCATATGTCTTGTTTACAGACCAAGACCGAGTGATAGGTGGAGCCAAAACGAATCGGCGCGCTGCATTCTGCCGAGCAGCCAGCTCTGCGTCAGACGTCAGGACGATAGTATTTTTCCCCTGCCCTTCATGAAATGCGCGATGAGCTTTCGTCGGCGGTTCGCCGATTGCAAAAATTGTCCTGTTTGGGCTCGCCTCGATATCAACAGGGAGCCCAAAAAGAGAAGCAGAGTTAAAGACGATATGCCAATCGGGCACGAAGGATGTCGTGCGTACAAAAGCGACATTGTTCCAGATTCCACTGCCCTTTGGAGTGAGTTGGTGGATTGCATCATCCAAAACGCCCCAAGAATCCAGACATGTAGCAACAATGGGCGCCGGACGTTCCGTCAACAATTTGGCCAACAAAGCAGTTCCACCCCATTCACTTCCGTTGGACCGGGAGCAACTTGTGCATCGGGCGCAAGACCTCTTTGCGCCTGAAATAGCTCGCGATCCTGATCGATATCAAACACACGATTCTGTGCGACTTCGCGCCATTCGACAACTCATCTCTAAGACCGCGGGAACCCCTTCACTCGTGAAGGTACTCAATCGCCATTCCGGATTGCGGTAAGATTGGGCAGCATAAACCTGCCGGGACCCGCCGTCGAGGCAATTGTCGCTTTGCACTTAACCAGGTTCTTCCTCACTTTGTGTGGTGATCAGGCCGGTTGAGTGGCAGCATGCGTGCCCTAAGGAGTTCGGAGCCCGCTCTGCAGTACATCGCACGCCGCCGCGCCGCCGCACTCGCAGCTAAGCCGTTGAATAAAATGCAGACTGGTTTTTCTGAGGCTGCACGTGCCGCGGTCGTGCCGGTCTTTCATTGCGTGAGGCCGAACGTGCGATTGCAGCTCCTGCCGCCGCGCAAAGAGAGACTCAAGATTTGCGCCAACTGCGCTTGGCCGGCAGGTGGCATAGAGCGGCGCCTGAGAATGAAAGTGCCGGCCGCCCAGCCTTCATAGCCGTTCCTCCTTTGTGGCGTGACGGCCCGAAAGTCGCCATCGCGTCAGATGTTCATCAGGGTTCGGCATAGCCGGGGCTCGTCCGGCGACAGTCATGGCAGCGACTTCGCTTCTGGAGCCGCTCATCCGGCCGATAAGAACACATGCGCGTCCTAAGCTGTAATTCATCCGCCGGAGCTGACCAAAGCCACCTTGCTCTGGGTTGCGGCAATGGCGATTGCAGGCGAGAAGCCGAGAAGAACCGATGCGGCGAGGAGTCCTGAGGCCATCCGTCCACGAGACGTCACCAGGGAACGAAGTATTGCGTTCCGCGTTACACTACCGTATATACGTCCGCAGCACAGGAGCGCGCCATGGCCACCACAGTCACCAGGAAGGAAACACCCGTCTCGATGCGGTTTCGCGACGATGATCTCACCATCATCGACCGCGGCGCGGAGCTGCTCGGCCTGTCGCGCACGGAGTTCATGCGGCGCGCCGCGCTGCACGAGGCGCAGGCGGCCATCCTCAACGAAACCGTCATCCGCGTGTCCCCGGAAGCTTATGACGCCTTCATGCAGGCGATCTCAGCCCCCGCCGCTGCGCCCCCGCCGAAGGCGACCGAGCGGCTGCGTCGGTCCCCGCCCTGGGACCGTTAGGTGGCGCTTTCAGGCATCGAACTCCTCGACGACGCGCACCGCCTCGACAGCTTCGATTGCGGCAAGCCGGCGCTCAACGCTTGGCTGGCCGGCTTCGCGCGAACGAACCAGGTCCGCGGCTTTACCCGCGTCCTGGTCGTTCACGATGAGGGAACAGTCGTCGGCTATTACGGCCTCGCGCCGGGCGTGATCCAGCCAAACAGCGCACCGCGCGCCATCCGCACCGGACGCCCGCCCGATCCGATCCCCTGCCTGTTGATTGGACAACTCGCCGTCGACCATCGCTATGCCGGACAAGGCATCGGCAGCGGCCTGGTCAAGGACGCGCTGCATCGCTGCGTCGCCGGCGCCGACATCGTCGGCGGCCGCGCAGTGGTGGTGCGGGCGATCGACGCCGAGGCCGAGCGCTACTGGCAGAACTGGGGCTTCATTCCCGCGCGGGACAATCCGTCGGTGCTCATGCGCTCGATCCAGGACGTGGGCCTCTGGCTGGCCGACAGAGGCCACTAGCTCCACGCGCGTAGCGCCTCCCGTAGCGGCAGCGTCCGGGCGCGCCGGCCTGCAGCCGGATGACGATCCCTCACTCAGGGCCAGAGGGAGACGGCGGTCAGAGCGAGGAAGCTAGCAATAATCGGGGCGACTGGGCTGCCTACCAGGTCCCGTCTCGTGAAGGCGCTAGAGGATACTGGATCCAGCCGCCAAAGACCGGGAGATGGCGCGGCGCGCGGACTTTGGGATGATAGTCTGGGACGGCGCATCGCCCGGCACCGCCGTCAACCTGCTTCAGCTCGCCATCGCGAACAAGCCGTGCGTCATTTGCGATCTGGCCAGGGGCAGCATGGCGACTACGTACAATGTGGGAGACTGGTGCGCCATGCTCCGCGATGCCGGTCCAGACATTCGGCGCGCCAAGCCGAAGCCCGCATGGCGCCGGACGAGCGCCTGGCGTTGCCGGGATGATGTACGCGCGGTCCCGGCGGGTTCGACCCGATAGGCTTGATCCGGCCCCGCCCCAACTCCACTTGTATGAACGGCCGGGGCCGGCCCTTTTCGAAACCAGCCCACCGCCGCGTGACGTTGTGCAGGATGATCGTCTTGACCCGTCTCGCATCTGAAACGGGTGCAAGCCTGCCGACATCCCGGCTGCTTGGTCATCCAACCTGGCTGCGAGGCATCGCCACCGTGGGGGGTGATCCGGCGGCATTGCGGATGTGGCTGGCGATGGCGGCCTGAGTTCTTGTCCATCTGCCGCATAGCGGGTGGTCAGGTGCTGGTCGCGTTTCCGGCGAGCCGAAGCATTTGTCTCTCAAGGTCACCCTTTGGAAATCCAGCACCAGCGGCTTGTCGGGACAAGATAGATGCTATTGGGATTGGGCCGCCGCAGCCGAGAGCATCGCTTCTCCCATCCCATTGACGCCTCGGGCATTCAGCATTTCACCAGCGTTCTGAATGTCGCGCACCTCTTTGTTCTGGCTGAGTTTTGATTTACCAACCAGGCCGGTGATCTCGATCTCCAGGGCGACGATCGCCTTAACCATCGTGTCAATGAAGTCCTTCGGCGCGTCGCCCATCTTCCACGGGGCAGGCTGCGAGGCTTCATGCATGTGAGTGAGCTTCGCCACGTTACGGCGCACATAGCGCTCATCATCCCGGACAGTAATGCGTCCGTGGGCGTGGACGACGAGATAGTTCCACGTCGGCACCTGCTTATGGAATTCATGCTTGCTTGGATACCAGTTCGGCGAGATGTAAGCGTCGGCCGCACGGAAGAAAACGAGGACTTCATCGCCATTGGCAACTTCCTCCCAGACTCGATTTTTGCGTGCAACATGGCAATTGAGGAGGCCTTTGTCTCCCTTCGAGCGGTCAAGCTCGAAGGGAATGTGGTTCGCGTCGAGTGTGCCTTTGCTGTGGGTGACCAGGATACCGAGCGGATGTCTCTCGATTAGGTCAAACAGGGTGTTCTGATCGGGGACGGCAAAATGGGGCGGAACGTACAACGGTGGATCTCCTGTCGCGAATGGGCGGTCGTTAGCGAGCGGCGGTGTCTTGCGGAACGGGCCCGGGCATCTTTGTTGCCGGCGAAGAGGGCCCCGGATCTCGCTGTCCACCACGCTCAAGAACTGCCATCGAGAAGTGGGCAGGCAGAATAGATGCCGCCGCGTATGAGTGCGGTTGGTCAGTGACAAGCCGCACACTCTCGCCTTGGCTCAAAATTACTGCGTGGGTACCCACCACGACACTTAGGGACCCCTGAGTCACCGAGATCAGCTCGCGCGTATCCGGACTATGAGCATCTGCGGAAAACACGTCGCCCGGCATAATGGCCCAGCTCCACAGTTCGAACATCGTTCGTCCCGAGATCGATGAATGAAGTTGTGCAAAGCTTCCTTTAGCGCTTGTCCAAAGCGTCCTCGTCTCTGTCCGCTCAATAGGAAGGCGAACTGTGGAAGGATGGTCATTCAACAAATCGGCCACCGAAAGCGAAAACGCCGCCGCCAGTCGGCAAAGTATGCCGATGCTGGGGTTCGCCTTGCCTTGCTCCAGCGTGACGACGGTTCCCTTGGATAAGCCGCTCAGTTTTGCCAGTCGATCCAGGGTCAGGTTTTGGTCGCGCCTCAATTGTCGGATCCGAACCGCTATCGCTTGGCCAAGCACCCGCTCGGGGTCCAACGCTGTCGTAACATCGGTCATTATATTGACTTAGTGCCTCGGCTCACTTATTACGGTCAATATAATGACCGGCCTGAAATTGTGCAACTGCCCCGTTAGCGAGGAAATGACCGATGCGTTTTGAAACGAAGGCGATCCATTGCGGCCGAGCTGTCGACGCTTCCACGGGGGCGGTGTCCCTGCCGCTGCACACCAGCACGACGTTCCAACGTAGCGTCGACGGCTCGTTTCCTTCCGGATTCGAATACACCCGGGATGGAAATCCGACACGCAACGCGTTCGAAATGGCCATTGCCGCGCTCGAGGGCGGGGAAGATGGCATTGCCTTCGCGTCGGGCATGGCTGCAATCGCTGCAGTCTTTGAGAGCCATCCGTCGACGGGTCGGATCGTTCTGCCGGATGACATGTATTTCGGCATTCGTTCGCTGATTGACGAGACCGACATTGGGTCTCGCTTCGACTTTGCGGCCGTCGACATGCGCGATCTGGATGCCGTGCGCGCCGCGGTCACGTCGAAGCGGACTGGCCTCGTCTGGGTCGAGACGCCGTCAAACCCGATGATCCGCGTTGTTGACATTTCGGCCATCTGCAAAATCGCGCACGAGGCTGGCGCCTTGGCCGTAGTGGACAACACGTGGGCAACTCCAGTGCTTCAACGGCCCCTCGAAGTTGGGGCGGACGCGGTCATGCACTCGGCGACAAAGTACATCGGCGGCCACTCGGACTTGATGGCGGGCGTCGTCATTGTCCCGCACTCGTCACCCCTCGGTCGCCCACTGCGGATGGTCCAGAGACACAAGGGCAGCGTCGCAGCGCCATTCGACTGTTGGCTGGCATTGCGGGGCCTGCAGACATTGTCGGTACGCATGCGCGCGCATTGCGAAGGCGCCCAGAAGGTTGCTGAGGCTTTGGCGTCTCATCCGCGTGTCGAAAAAGTACTTTTTCCTGGCCTGCAAACTGATCCGGGACACGATCTCGCTAAGCGGCAAATGAGCCATTACGGAGCGATGCTATCCTTTATCGTCAAAGGCGGAGCCGATGCTGCGATGGCCGTGGCCGGCCGCCTCGAGGTTATTGCCAGGGCGACAAGCCTTGGCGGGACGCACTCTCTGATTGAGCATCGCGCATCCGTCGAGGGTGCCAAGTCCAAGGCGCCAGGCGGATTACTGCGAATGTCAGTGGGACTTGAGCATCCTCAGGACATTATCGATGATCTGATGCAGGCCCTAGGCGGAACCTTCAAAGCGGCAGCCGAATGACGCGGGTGCAAGAACTCTGGCAGCGCTTTACGTGGCGGCTGGCGCAGCAATGCGGCCTGCTACGGCTGGGCGCCTAGATCAGGCAAAGCATCTTCGACGATGCTTAGATTTCGATCAAAAATCTCGGTGTCGGATGCGTTGGCGCGGAGAGACCGCACCTTGTTCAGGATCGCCGCAACCGCCGCTTCAGGCCTGCGATGCGGCTCGACCTTTTCGAGGAAACCGCCGGTATCAGCTCGGCGATCTTCTTGCGCGCGTCGAAACGGTCGAGACCGTCGAGCTCGTCCCAGACCGCCTGGCGCTCCGGCGTCACCTCCAGCCCGGCGAGAAAGTCGTCATTGTCCGTGAGGGTGACCGCCGCATTGACGGTAAGGATGTTGACCGCCGGCAGCCGGTGGCGCTTGTCGCGGCGGTGGATCTGATTTTGCATCAGCTGGCGCTCGACCACCATCTGCGTGGCGATGCCGGCATGGTCCATGCCCGGCTGCCACAAGACGTTCTTGCCGCGCATGCGCTCGAAGCGCACCAGAATGTCCTGCAGCGTGTTGTTGAGCGCATGACCCATATGCAGCAAGCCGGTGACATTCGGCGGCGGTATGACGATGGTGAAGGCTTCAGCCCCTTCCTCGGCGCCTGCGCCGGCACGAAACGTCTTTTCAAGCGAATTATGTTTTTTTGCATAGACCAACGAGTTGAACGGCGGCCCCATAAATCGCCGATGTGATAGGTCGGGCAAAGGCGTCCACCAGCTCGTACTTGTCAAGACGATGCCACCCTTGATCTTGCACCCGCCTCCGATACCAGCGATCCGCTGCGTCGTATGCTCATGCCTGTCAGGATGGGATGGGCGCTGCTAGCACCGTGGCAGTTTGACAACCCGGCCATCGGGGCGGTAGCACCGTACAAGGCCAAGAGTCGCAGGGCAGACCGCACCCATCGGGCTGCGCGACCCAGACCAGCCGACGCCCAACTGGCACACTCATCGCGCATCAGCACCGTGGATGCGACATCTACTTTGTTGCGAGCGCGATATCGGAACTTGGTTGTGACGCAGCTGTGCGTAAGCGCACCGCTGTCAGCAAGTGAGTGAGCGAAAGAACTACGTGGTGGAGGTGAGAAGTCATGCGGCGTCAAGATTCCCCGCCCTTTGCGGCAAACACACTGATCCCTCTTCAGAATCCGGTCTTTCGTTCGATCTGGACAGCCACGCAGATATCCAGCCTTGGCTGGCTGGTGCAGAGCGTGGCTATAAGCTGGCTTATGGCAACGATTTCAGCCTCCGATCTGATGGTTGCGCTCGTGCAGGCTGCATCGACACTGCCCGCCTTCTTCTTGTCGATCCTTGCTGGAGCGATTGCAGACAGCTTCAGCCGCCGCGGCGTGATGCTTGCCGGACATTGCCTGATCGCACTGGCATCCACGGCGCTGGCTCTCTCTGTTGGGCTGGGCTTTGTCAGTCCATGGCTGATCTTGGGACTGAGTTTCTTGGCGGGATGCGGCTTTGCCTTGAATGATCCAGCCTGGCACGCCTCGGTCGGCGACATCCTGGAAAAGCGCGACATACCCGCTGCAGTGACGCTGATGTCGGTGGGGTACAACGTGGTTCGGAGCATAGGACCGGCGCTGGGCGGTGTAATTTTGGCTTTGCTGGGCCCCCTTACGGCTTTCGCCTTCGCTGCGCTGACCGACCTGGTCCCATTGAGCGCTGTCCTGCGCTCCAAGTGGCAAGTTCGTTCTTCGCCTCTTCCGCGCGAGCGGATGACGACGGCCATTCATGATGGCATGCGCTTCACGGCAATCTCCTCGGAGATCAGAGTGGCGATCGTGCGTGCAACCCTGTTCGGGCTGTCAAGCATCTCGATCCTTGCTCTGCTCCCCCTCGTGGTTCGCGACCAACTGACGGGCGGGCCAATTGTTTACGGCGTCCTGTTAGCCGGCTTCGGCACAGGCGCCTTCATCGCGGGCATTGGCAATAGCTACTTGCGACGCATCACGTCCCAAAATCGATTGATCACGCTCGCGTCCGTTGCTTGCGCAACGTGTTGCCTTTTACTGGCTCTCACATCATCGGTGGCCGTAGCAGCGATCGCGCTTGCAATCGCTGGCGCAGGCTGGGTTGTCACCTGGACCGGAACCGACGTGTGTGTGCAGTTGGCAAGCCCAAGGTGGGTCGTTGGTCGCACCCTGTCGATCTATTACGCCCTGACCTACGGCGGCATGGCAGCGGGCAGCTGGATCTGGGGTGCTGTCGCGCAGTACTATTCCCTGACGTGGGCTTTGGAAGGTGCTGCAGCGGCGCTGTTGCTGGTTGCAGCTGTGGGAAAGCTATTGCCGGTACGGCTATGGGAGGAATCGGATCAAGGGGCCTTCGACTTCAGGCCACCAGAACTGGCCCTCGATTTGAAGCCCAGGAGCGGCCCGATCGTGATCAAGGTGGAGTACTCGATCCCCGAGGAGAATATCGAGGAATTTCTGAGCTGCATGCGCGAAAGGCGGCGCGTTCAGAGCCGTGCCGGTGCGCGGGACTGGACCCTCCAGCGCGATCTTCAGAACTCGACTCTTTGGACCGAGACATTCCGCACGCCGACATGGACGGACTATCTTCGTCTAAACCATCGGCTAACGGTGACTGACAGGGAGGTAGGCGAGCGCCTTGCCGCTCTGCAGGTCGGTGATTCTCCTCCTCGTCTCTCACTTTCGATCGAGCGGTCGACAAGCCCTGCCCCCGGCAGCCAAGTCCAGCCTGTGCCCTTTGTATCGCGCCCGTAAGGAAACCAGTAACTTTTCTGGGCTCGGACACGGGAATGGCCGAGACCTACTCCTTCTTTCGTCGGGTCAGCCCGGATTGCCATACCTTGCGGCCGGTTAGGCGAGCATGAGGATTTGTGTGGCACGTATGTCCACCACGGGCCCATGTCCAGCCCCACCGCCTCTGCCATCAGATCGGCTTGGGCACGGGTTCAGGTCGCCTGTCCCCCTGCATCGCGGCGAGCAGGGGGGAGCAAGGGGGGCGGAGGGGTCTCCCCGGTCTGCACGGAGCGAAGCGGGCAGACGGAGGAATCCGCCAGCGGCGGCTTGCAGGGAGAGGGCCGCGCGCCTCTTTCCCCTCCCTGACAAAACGTGCCGCCAAGCACGTTCACGTCGGCGCAGCCGTGCCGCAGAGGCGGCCGCAACAAAGAAGCCCTACAAGGCGGAAGCATCGAAATGTCCGCCAGCGGGACCAATTCAGTTCGGTGCTGGAGAAAGCGGTTCAACAGGGCGGCCGTAGGAGCACCAGCATAGCGCCGCCGTCAGGCGCGATGCGGACCGACAGCCCCGAGAAGGGCGCTGATTGATCGATCGGGTCGCGCCGCCCGGCCCGGTCAAGGCCAAAAAAATTCGTCGCGGCTGAGCGCCCACTCCGGCTTCTGCCAAATATTCGTCGGCGGGTTCGCAGCACCGCGGGCGCACGGGTGAGCTCGTGGGTAGGAGTGCGGATGGAAGTAGGCGATGCATCGTCACCAGCACCTCAGATTGTGTGAGGTCCACGGCTCGCTCGTTTCCGCCGACGGCGGCGCGGCGGGCGTCGATATACGCAGGGCGGGTCCGTCGCCTTGGCCTCAGTTTCGCGGCAATGGCAAGCCCCGGTCCGCGCGGCGCCGAGTTGGGCGGAAAGATCGACGGCGCGCAACGCGGGGCTCCTACGCGACGAGCAGGTTTTTCCCCCGGTCTGAACCCGGCCTCGACTCCAGATGCCGCAATGACCGTCGCGGCCCGGCGCGATTGATCGGGTCTCATGCCCAAAGCTGCCTCGGTGCCCAGTAGCGGCACCGCATGGCCCCACCCAGGCGCTGCGCCAGAAAAGCGTCGGCGAGCCAGCATCCGACGGTGCGTTCGAAGCGATCTCATTCGGCGGCCATGATCGCGCACGTCACCATGCCGCAGCGGAAAGCTGCCGAAGCTCGTCTGGCCAGGTCGCTGACCGCCTCGTCGTCGCGGGCGACGACCGAAATCTTCCCCACCGCAGCGAGGTTTCTCCCGCTAGAAGATCCTCAGCGGGATAGGCTGCCAGTTCACGCCCGGTCAACAGCATCCGGCCCGCGGGGGTCGACCTTGTCTCCCGGTCGTGTGAGCAGAAGAACATCACGAAGTGCGGCTTCATCCTCGACGCCGCGAGCCTGCTTCGCCGTACCACGGCCGCCGAAAGCCCTAGGCGCTGTCACCAGGCGCCAGCCCACCTCTCTAGCTGGCGGACTATCTCATCGAGCGCGCCGAGGGCCGCACCGTCAGTGATTGCAATGTCCTCAATGCGCCGCAACTGTTTGGGTCCGGGGCAGCCCTGCGCAACCAGGCCGGCACCGCCGCGTCGGCGCGGCTTCCGTGGCACCGGGAAGAGTGCCGTGGTGGCGCAGGAGGGTTTTGGCTCAGAATCATGGAACACGATGAATCATCGCGGCGCTTTTTGTAGAGCGAACGATAAGTCTTGCACGACCAGCCATTTATCCCTCGCGAGATCAATGCCGCGGGCAATTAGCAGGCGAACTCCGTCCGGACTGAGTACCTGTTTCAACGCGGGCAAAAGAAGTTGTGTAGCCATGTCACGAAATGCTTGGTCCGCTTCTCTGCCGGCCGATGGTCCATGAAATCCCCTCTGCACGCACGACGCCGGAAACCTCCTTGCCAATATGCCGATCAAGCACCGGCCGCCATGGCACCAGCGTGAACTCGCGCGATTTCTCGATAACAGCGTATTTTCCGCCGGCGAGCTCGACGGAGCGGCGGAGCGTGCCTTCTATTCGATCGCCACTCTGGGCTTCAGAATAGGGCAGACCGAGTTCGTTCGACAACTGGCCGGCCACGCGGTTCAACTCGCGTTGACGCAGGATCGAAAGCATGTTGGCGCGATAGACGATCCGGTCCTGCTCTTCCCGAGCAAGACCTTGCGCAATCAGCCACTGCCGCCGGCGGCCTTGCGCCTCTCGGACATCGCGGCCGAAACCAGAGCTGTGCAAGGCCTCCGGTGTGTCGGAAACCAGCTCTCGATCGAGCCAGGTGGCGCCGTCGAAGCTGACTTGTTGTTCCAGCAGCATTGATGAGAGCTTGTCAACCGTGACAGGCTCGGCCCTCGCTCGCTGACGCTCGTAGCCCGCGACGCGGTCGAGATGGTCCGGCGCGATAGTCCATGTACCGTCCGGCTCGCGCTCGACACCACCGGTCGCCCGGCGGATCGCCTCCAGTCGCCGCACGTGCGTTTCGGCAAAGCGTTCGGTGGCCGACGGGTCATGCTTGAGATGGATATCGATGCTGTAGCGCCCGTCATGGGCCGTGGCGATCTCGGCAATTGTGCGGTCGACTTGCCTTGGCCCGGTGTCCCTCGGCGTGACCCGCACTATGCAGCCCTCTGGCGCCGGTTGGGTGGCCTCGCCTTTGCCGATATCGACATAGTGGCTTTTGCCGTCCACGCCGTCGACGACGAGGTAATGGCGGTCATTGATTTCGTCGGCCAGGCCGCGCGCAACGATGCGGCCGACGACAGGCTGCCTCTGCTCTGCAGATCGATCATGGATAACATAGTCGGCGGCACTGCGGGCGAGCCCCTTGCCGGTCAGTTCGCGGTGCATGGTCTTGATGATGTCGCCCCGCTCGCCGATGCGGCGCAGCGTCGCTTCAAGCTCGCCATCAAGGCGCCAGCGGCCCGAGCCGACTTCCTCAGCCAGACCCATCCGCTCGAGCTTGCGCAGGCGGCCCTGGTGCAGCGTCTGGCGAAACGTATCTCGGCTGGCCGGTGAGACATGCCCCTCATGGTCGCGGATGCGGAGCAGCTGCCGATCGATGCTGGTGAAGCGTTCCCGCTCCATTTCCTGGCGCAGGCGTTGCTCGATCTCGCGGTCCGTTCTCGGGCCAAGGTCGAGGCTGACCAGCTCGGCCGCCCGTTCACGGATACCAGACGAGATGTAGTCTCGCGCGATGACAAGATTTTCGCCGCGGTCGTCCTTGCCGCGGACGATAATATGGGTATGCGGATGACCAGTGTTGAAATGATCGACGGCCACCCAGTCGAGCCTAGTGCCGAGGTCTTCTTCCATCTGCGCCATGAGGCGCCGCGTGAGCGGCTTCAGGTCATCATACTCGATGCCGTCTTCAGGGGCGACGATGAAGCGGAACTGATGCCGGTCGCCATCGGCACGATCGATGAAGGCCTTGCCATCGACGCGGTCGCTGTCGGCGCTATAGAGCTCGCCAGGCTCGCCTTCGCGGGTCACGCCGTCGCGCTGGAGGTAGCGAAGGTGTGCACGTGCCCCGTCAACACCCTTGCCGGCCAGCTTGACGATACGGGCCTTGACGACGGCGCGCCGCTGCCGAAACGCCGCGTGGGGGTCGCGCGCTCTGAGAACGGCGGCAGCAGCCCCGCCGCGCCCCGCCCGGCTTCCGATGAAGCGGCCACGGCGACCGCTGCCGCCGCCGGCTCGGTTGATCGCGGCGCGGATCTGGCCGGCGAAACGCTTGCCTGCCTTCGAGCCCCGCGATCCGATTTTGCCCAGGCTCGGCTTGAACTCTTCATCCTGCATTGAGCCTCCTAGCAATCTTAAGCAATATCAGAGGTTTGTCGGCTGCAGCTCTCCTGACGCTGAAGGCAGCCTCCGTGGAAAACGATGTGCAGACAAAGACTTCGCCGCCTCCAGGAGGCGATGCCTTTATCTTGCCTTCCGCGGACCTGCCTCCCTGCCTCCCTGCCCCGCCCGACCCAGGATACCCCTGCCCTCACCTGCGATCCGGCCGGCCTGACCTTGCTCGCTCCGATCCGAGCGGCACCACGATTTGGCCATTCGGATCGGTCGCGGAAACACCGTTTCGCAGGAAAAACAGCGACTGCCCGGACGGGATTTCCGGCGCTTTTCCGGAACGGGATTTGCCGGTGAACGCGTCCATGTCGGCGGCCGAGATCCCCGCCGCCTTGAGCTGTTCCAGATACAAAACCGTCTCGCTGGGCAGCGGTCGCCCACGCTGCAAATGCTGTTCGTAGCGGTCCGGCCCAGCGTTATAGGCGGCAAACAGGCCGGGAAAGCCGAAGCGGTCATACATGGCGCGCAGATAGGCAGTGCCTCCCAGAATGTTGTCGCGAGGGTCGTGCGGATCGGCCCCCAGGCCAAGCTCTGCGCGCATCTCCTCGTAGGTGCCGGGCATCACCTGCATGAGGCCAATGGCGCCGGCGTGTGAGGCGATCGGCCGTCCGTCCAGCATTGTCTGCCCCCGGCTTTCGGCATCCATGACGGCATAAATCCAGGGCTGTGGAATGCTGAAACGCCGGCTTGCTTCGGCTACCAAGTGCTGCCATCGTTGGAGCTGCGGACCACGGGAGATGGCGGCCGGCTGAGCGTCGGTCGCGGCGGAACAGGCGCATGGCGCTATCGCGACCATGCCGAGCATCAGGAGGGTTACTCGGTCCATAGCGGCACGAGCCTCCCGGCAATATTTTCGGCCGGCACCGGCCCGAAATAGCGGCTGTCGAAGGAGCGGTTTCTATCGTTGCCGAGCAGGAAAAACTCGTCGGCGGCGAGCTTGCGGCAGGCATTCCACCAAGGCAGCGGACGGTGCTGCGTGTCGGTTGCCAGCCGGCGCGCGACAATCTCGCCGCCGATGATGATGGCGTCGCCGAAGGCGCAGACATGCTCGCCAGGCAGCGCGGCAAGGCGCTTGACCAGCGGCACATTGCTGGGCAGATAGAAGCGTTCGGCGGCGAGATCGGCGACCGGTTTTGGCGGGCGGACGAGCACCAGATCGCCACGAGCCGGTGATCCGGACGCGAGGCGATAGAGGCCGACCGGCGCACTGGCCGAGGCGTTCCACACCAGCCAGGGCGATGGGTTGAAAGCGGCGAAGCCGATCAGGCCGAGGCCTATTGTGCCCACGGCGATCGTCTTGCGCGCCCGAATGCGCCGCAGATGGCTGCCGATCAGACGGATAGTGGGACGCCGGCTCATGAGCGGCCTCCCTCACCGGCCGAGCCGGAATTGTGCCCGCCATCCTCGGGCCTGGTCTCCTGCGCGCGTCCCTTCGACCAGTCGTCGAGCTCGTCGATGTGATAGCGGACATAGCGGCCGTGCTTGCGAAATTGCGGGCCACCGCCTTTGAGGCGCATCTTTTCCAGCGTGCGCTGGGACAGCCCGATATAGAAGGCTGCCTGCGCGGTGTTGAGAAACGGACTGCCCTTCTTGGCGCGGGCCGCGCGTTCGTTTTCGTCGTCCATGATGATCCTCGTTTCGTTACGGACAAGCGAAGGCGAGGATCGGCGAGCGAGATCGTTTCGGGGACGGGCGAAGAGTGGGGGGCGAGTTTTCGCCGCCCCTTCTTGAGAAGAGCCCCGCGCCGGTTGCGGCGCGAGGCTCGAAGCTGGCCGTTCAGTCGACCGGGTTCCAGATGATGGCGTATGTGTCGTCATCGTCCTGGCCGGCGGCGCGGCCGAGATTGGCGTAGAGCTTGCGCGGGCCGAACTCCGGGGCGGCAATCGACAGGCTCACATAGTCCTTGCCGGAGGTCTCGCCGGTGCGGATCCAACCGGCCCCTACTTCGACCCCTTGCGTCAGCACCCGGAAGTCGGGATGGGTGTCGGCGCTCTTTGCCTGATTGGGCACGATGTCGATGTCGGCGCGGACGCTGAGCGTCTTGAGCTGGCCCTTGTAGCCGCCGTTTTCCTGTTTGGTGACGTATCCGATCGCGGTCATTTTCAGTCTCCTTTTGGTGCTCGCCGGGGACCATTCCCCTGCGATGGCGGACCGTGATGGGCGTGTCCGGACCGCCGGAATCGGGACGGCCGCAGCGATAGCGGAGGACCCGAGCGGGCAGCTTTTTTGAAGCGAAGCGGCGCGAGGAAGCCGCCGCAGGCGGCGGGGAAAAAAGCTGCTGGCGAGGGTTTCGGGCGGGCCGGATCCGCCCATAGGTCGTCAAGCCAGCCGCAGGGGAATGGTCCCTGAGACACATGGAGACAGGTGGCGCGATCGGTGACACAAGGAGCCGGCGGCAATGCAGGGCGCCGGCTGCGCGGGCTCTGTCGGCAACCGGATCGGACAATTGGCCCCATGCGCCTGGCGCCTCGGCAAGCAACCCGGCGTGGTGCAGGGCTGCCGAAACGGGGGCGAATTGGCGTCGGGATTTCTCGCGCGCGGCACTGGCTCGACAAGACGACCAATCGGCAGCCGGCGCGCCTCGGTGCGGCGCGCGCGACCTGAGCGGCGGCACTCGAGAGAACCGCCGCTCGGGCCCTGATCGACTATTCGCGCACGAACAGCGGCTGCACTTGTGCCCACTGATCGGCGGTACGGAAGCCGCCGCGGCTGGTGTAGCTTTCGGCCGGGAATTTCATCCAGCGCGGCAGCCAGCTCTCGACCTTCTGGCGGCCATTCTCGCCCGCCAGGAAGTCGCGGATTATCTTCTTTTGCGTCTTGACCTTCTCGGCGACATTGCCGTCCGCGACCAGCTTGCCGCCGACCTCGGCGAGCATCGAATTGGCGATTTCCTTGTCGCGCAAGAGGTCGAAGAAGGCATCGTCCGGTTGCCACCATGTGCCCATGTCGACGTTCAGATGGTTGCCGAGCGCCTCGATGACGGCGCTGCCGGCTGCAAGCGTCTCGGCCATGACAAGGGTGAGAACGCGCATGACATCGTCGTCGCAGAGCGCCAAGAGGCGCGCGAACACGCCAGCGGTAGCAAAGGCGTCGCCATTGCCGCCGGCGACCACGCCGTCCTCATCCGGTGATCCGAGCAGGGCCAACACTTCGCGCCGTTTTTTGCCGAATGCAGCTTCAGCCTTGCAGCCGGCAAGGCTGGCAGTCACCGTCTCGTTGACTGCGCGCTGTGGCTCACGGCGCACCTGCCACAGGCCGGAACCGGTGAGGGCGTGCGCCACCACGAGGCGCAGCGCCACGGCGGGATGGTCGAGCATGGCGGCGCGCACGGCAGCATGGCGATGCAGATCGACATAGTTCTGCATCGGGCCGGTGACTTCAGGGCGCGGCGGCTTGGCGGCTGTTTCTTCTTGCTCACCGCCCTCGCGGGCGCGGCGGGCTTCCTTGCGTGACAGCCAGCCCTCGTGACACTCGACCTCGCCGCGATACGAGACAGTGATGAAGACCTTGCCGCCCTTCTTCTTCGGGGTCTTCTCGTGGTCCCATGGGTGGAAATACTGGCCCGGTTCCAGCAGCACCACCTCGCTCCAGCCGTCGTTGAGATAGGTGTCGCGTCTGGCGGCAATCGCTTCGTTCTGCTTTTGCCAGAACAGGTCGGCATCGGCGAAATAGCTGTCCTCGCCGAACAGGTCCGAGGTGATCAGGCCGGGGTATTCGTCGATGGCAAACAGCGCCACCTTGGTGGAAATCGACTGGCCGCCGAACAGCCATTGCTTCAATTGAAAGCCACGCGGCGCGTATTGATCGGGATCGGCACAGAGTGCCAGCCAGTCCTTCTGCTGCGCCTTGGACGCCATGGTGAGATGGCGCACCGTCTCGGCGTCGATCTCCTCGCGGCGATAGGCTTCGCGGATTTTGGGCAAGAGGTCGCCAAGCGCCAGAATGCGTTTGACCTTCAGGTCAGTGATGCCGAAGGTCGCAGCGATGTCCGGAACGGTGCGGCCTTGCCTGACGAGCCGCGAAAACGTCTCCCATTGCGATACTTCGTCAGGATCGAGGCGGGCGAGGTTTTCGATCAGCGAAGCTTCCAGCGCATCGGCGTCATCACCGTCCTCCATGATGGCGCAGGGCAAGGGATCGCCTTCGCCGCGCTCGTCGGCAAGCGATTTCGCGGCGAAATAGCGCCGCCTGCCGGCGACGATCTCGAAGGCTTCCGGCTGGCCGTTGGGCCGCACAAGGAGAGGCACCAGCACGCCGCGCGCACCCACGGATGGCAGGATATCGGAAATGTCGGGCGCGCGTTTTCCATGGCGCATGTTGAGCGCGGAAATGTTGAGCCGATCCAAGGGGATGTGGGCAAGCTGCATGGTTACTCTCCTTCGCTTTGGTTGAGGTTGTCCCGCCGCAGAGGCCGAAGGCCGGCGCGGCGGGACGGTTTTTGCGCCTATCGGCGCTGCTGTTCCGCCGTGTCGGACGGAAGCTCGGAACGGGGCTTTGAAAGGGCGTCTGCTGCCTGCCGCAGAAGTCGCTCGGCCTCGGTGATGTGGCGGCAAATACGGGCGGCTTCGGCATAGACGGAGAGCGGAAAGCGCGCCTGGAAATGCAGGTCGCGCTCTATGCCGAGGCCAAGCGGACCTTTTACGGATGCAAGCTCGGCCAGACTGACGCTGCCGAGTTCGGGGAAGCCGAAGCCGAGATCGCAAAGGCCGAACAGCGTGTCGCCATCGGCGTCGAGTTCGGTCAGAAGCCACGTGGCGGCACCTGTCGGATTAAACAGTTTCACAACGGGAAAATGGTCCGTTTCGGCGTCGGCGGCGCCATTGGCGAGCAGTCGTGCGCGCAGTGGATCGGTGATCAGGATCATGGAAAGACTCCTTGTCAGAACAGGTCGAGTTGATTTCTGCTGGCTTCATCGAAGAGGCCGATATCGATCGGCTTTTGCGCCGCGCGCGGACACATCGGCGCGTTCATCAGGAGGGTGAGCCGATCGCGCGTGGTGATCGGCCGGACACCGGGAATGAGCATCTGCTCGCCTTGCGGCGTCGGCTCGCTCGCGGTCAGTTGAGGATCGCGCATCGTCATGCCGCAATCCCTTCCTGCGCCTCGCCTTCGGCATCGGCCTGAAGGCCAAACAGGAAATCGGCGGCCTTGGAGGCAAGACTGGCGGCACGGAAGATCGCGCGGTTGTCCTCGCGCAGCACCTTCAGCCATGAGCCGATGTAATCGGCATGACGCACGGTCGGCTCGATACCGAGATTGCTGCAGACGAAGGCGGCAGTGATTTCGGCGACCAATTCTTCACGCGCGTAAGCCTTGGAGCCGAACGAGCCGGAGAGGTCGCGAGCAAGCCGCGTTGGGTGGCCGGTCCAGTGGCCAAGCTCGTGAAAGCAGGTCCGGTAATAGTCGATCTGCTGATGGAACGCCGGCTGCGGCGGCACCTGAATGTGGTCGCTGCCCAGCATGTAGAAAGCGCGATCGCCGCCGACCCTGAAATCCGCACCGCTAGCGCGAATGAGCGTCTCGGCCTGCGGCACGATCTCGCACTGAGGCAGCGGCTCGGTGGCGGCATAGAGGTCTTCCGGAAGATTATCGCACTGCGCGACATTGAAGACGGTGAAGCGCTTCAAAAAAGGCACGGCCTGTGGTTCATCGCCCTCGTGGCGTGCGCGCTCCTTCTCGTCCTTGGGGACAAAGCGGTCGGCATGCACGATGGGCGTGCCGCGCTCGCCCTTCCTGACATTGCCGCCAAGGACGAGCGCCTGCCGGAAGGTGAGCCAGTTCTGGCTGGGATAGCTGCGCTCGATGACCGCGCCCCACAGGATGAGGATATTGATGCCGGAATAGATGCGCCCAGAGGATGCATTGCTCGGCAGGCCAAGGCCTGCCTTTGCGCTGCCCCATGGCTTGACCCATGGCACGGTGCCGCGCTCCAGCTCCGCAATGATGCGGTCCGTGATCTCCTGATAAAGGCTGGCGCCGGGGCGCCCGCCCTTGCCTGCGCCAGCCTCTGTGCTGGCGGAACGCTTGCTGTTTGCATGCATCGTCTCATCCTCCGCTCGCCAATCGCCGCGCCTTTCCCCGGAAGCGGGGTGGGCGGCGAGTCGCGACCGGAAAGGCCCGCCGTAGGAGGCGGACCGCATCCGAAGGACCGGAACGAAGAGGAGGACCCTGAGCGGCAGCGAAGGGTTGCGGGCTGCCGCGGCGGGCCTAGAAGGGAGTGCCGCCCACCCCGCGCCACCGGGAAAGGCCAACAGCAAACCCCGCCGCCCGCAAGGGCGGCGGCCGTCTCAGCCCGAAGGGCTGCCCACGCCAAGGGGCGAAGCCGAATGGCCGAGACCGCCTGAGCTTGCCGAAGAAAAGCGGGCTCGGTTCACGAGCACCTGGTGCGCGTCGTCAGGCGCGCGGGCGCCCGCCAGGACGGCAGGCCGGACAGATTTTTCGCACGGATCATCGTCAAGCGCCGCAGTTACGTCGAGAAACTCGACGACATCACCGCCGTGGCGCGGCTTCCTCCGAACAAAACCAGCGCTCGCCTTTCAACAGGTTGAGGCGCGTATCCCAGTAATATTCCTGTCTGGGATCATGATAGACGCGCTCGCCCGTTTTGTGGCTTATATTGGCTTTGATGTTGCGCTGACAGCGGCAGGGTCGATTCGAAGGCAAGAAAGCCAGCCAGGAGTTGTCTTGATAGCGATGATTGCCTACGCCCCCTCCCTCCGAAGAGAGAATGCGACGTTTGCGTGATATCCTTCACCGTCTTTAACAGCGCTTCATGGGTGCGTTGGAGAGGCCGGTAATGGTTGCTGGTGGGTGATAGAAGCGGCTGGACGATGCTCTTGTGCAGCCGTTCCGCCTCCGCCAGAAAGCGCTCGATTTCAGCCTGTGAAAGCTGCTTGGAAAGTTTGGTCCGAGCCATTGCGATCTCCGTTGAGGAATCGCCCCACCTAGGATTATCATCCCAATTGTATACTTGACGTACCAACGATCGATTCGATAAAGCAGCCGGGCAGGCCGGTACTGAAAACGAGATTACGCCGCTGATGGTCGAAGCGAGCATTTCCGTTCGTCTGGGTGCCCTCACACCGCCACGGGAGACGTTGTCGACCAAAGGATGGGCGCCAAGATTTACTCATCTATGGCAGTGGTGGGAGCAGCTTCCTTAGAGCCTTAGTATTGGCTATCAGGGTTTCGACATGGTGGTTGATGTCATGCGCTTTGACGGGCTTGTTCCTGCCCTTGTTTTCGGCGGCGCGGAAATTGAACACAACAACTTGGCCTGTTGTCTTTTCCTTGCTCCAGATTCCGTGAACCCAGTTGTTGCGCGTGCCCGACATGCCGCTGATTTTCTCAATTGCCTTTGAGATGGCGTCTCGATCGGAAGACGTATCCCACTCGGGGATCATCGCTAGGAGGAACTTAACTCGGGCTTCAAAAGTTGGAATACGATAGTAGCCGAAATGCGCCATGTTGGTCGACATGTTACAGATTGAACACATGGCATGCATGAGTGTGGTTTCAGCGTTCGCCCAAGCGACGACCATATCGCCCAATGCGGTTGCGATGTCCGAATCACTACTTAGGTTGTTGAGATCGTTGTAGGTAGCCATGTCAGAATCCCCCAAAGACAAAGACCAGGACAAGGGCGACGAGATTTTGCGACGCCTGTTGAAAACCCCTCCCGATCATAAGACCGGGAAGGGCAAGCAGCCTGTAGCGCCAGATGGCTCTAAGGACAGTGAGGGAGTGCCAGCAGGTTATTCGGCTCCACGCCGTCAGGCTCCGTCTTAAGATACTTCCGTCCGTTCGAACGCTGGCGTACGACAATCCACACGGACTCTCCTGTCGGCGCTACCGTCCAGTATTGCTCATTTTCGTTTTCGACGTTGTTTATCATCGTATCGATGTCTCGATACCAGCCGCCAGCGGCAGGGCCGCCGAGGCCCTGAAGACGACGGTCTTTGTCGGCGTTATCAGGCTTGTGACAATTTACTCGGAAAGTTCCGGCCATGTAGGCCTCCTGTGATTTGCGCCACAGGAGGGCTTGACGTGAATCGCGTAACGCGCAACTTAATGGACGTGATCACAAACAAGCCCTCCAACGGCTTGGTTTCAACTTAAAGGCGACCGTGGTTCAGACGGTCGCCTTTTACGTTCTGGCGAAACTTTGATTCGCACAAGATCGTCAATCTCGTTTTGTTCTCTTTTTTCTACGTATCCACAGGAGTCGTCGCGCCTTCTGCTTAGGCGTGACCGGCTTCACCAATCCGCCGATAGATAAGGCGCTAGTCGCGGGCCATGCGAAGCAAATCCTCGGCGCGTTCTGCATCTGAGACTTTCAGAGCCATGCGGCGATGGCAGCGGAAATCAAACTCGGCAAGGTAGCGATGCAAATGCGCCTCGCCGCAATGCTGGTAGACGCCGATCATGCCGCGCTTGAAGACTGAGAACACGTTCTCAATGGTGTTCGAATGGATGGCGATCCCGTCCTCGTAGCGGACATATTCGCCGTCCGAATGCTTCGTGGTCTTGTGGGTAGCGACTCGCCGCCAGTCTCTGTGTAGAGGTTCGACGCATCGGTGTAGAGGATGGTATCTCGCGACACGTTGCGCACCAGCACGTCACGGACGGTTGCCTTGGTGGCGTCGTTCAAATGGAACATGCGAGCCTTGCCGCCGCGCTCGACCAAGCCGACGACGATGCGCTTTTCGCGACCGCCGCCCTCGCCTTTCTTGGTGAAAGGACGACCCTTACGTTGGGCTGATACGCGAGGCGTCTCGCGCTTTCCGATGTAGGTTTCGTCGGCCTCAACAGTCTTGCCGTTGCCGCCGATAGGACCAGCAGAAGCAACACCCTCTTGCATGGCTTCGCGGATGCGGTGCGCCATAAACCAAGCGGTCTTGTAGGTGACGCCAAGCATACGATGCAACTGATGGCACTCATGCCTTTCTTGGACGAAGCGTAGAGCTGCGAAGCCAGCACCCATCTATGCAGGCCGATCTTGGAACGCTCAAAGACGGTGCCGACCGTGACCGTGAAAGGCAAACGGCATTCGTTGCATTTGTAGACGCCGGGGCGCGTGGACTTGCCCGCCAGCTTCGTGATGCGCTCGGGGTTGGCGTTGCCACAATGCGGGCAGAACGGGTCATGAGGCCAATGGATAGTCTCCAGATGCTCGCGGGCCTTGTCAGCGTCGTGGTAAATTTCGTTGGTCAGGTCGAAAATTGGCGGTAGCTCCTTGCATTCATTGAAAATTCGGCTTGGTTCGTCAAGTATATAATTAGGATTATCATCCTATATCGGCTGGCTTGGTAAAGACCCACCCGCAGCGGAATGGCAGCTTGCCGAAGAAAAGCACGCTCGGTTCACGGTACCGGCGCGAGCCGTTAAACGCGCAGGCGCCCGTTAGCCCGCAGGCTGGACAGAATCTCGCACGGATCAGCGTCAAGCGCCGCAGTTAAGTCGAGAAACTCGATGACGTCGAGACGCCGCTCTCCACCCTCGTACTTGGCCACGAAGGATTGGGGACGATCAAGCTTCTCGGCCACCTGCGCCTGAGTCAGGCCTTTGGCCTTGCGCAGGGCAACCAACTCGGCCAGAAACCGCTGGTGGCGGGGCGATCGAAGAGACTTGGGCATGTAGGCGAACCGGTCGGGTAAAGACCGGATCAGCGACTAATCCCGGTTTCGGATTATCCCATTTTGGGATATGCTGCGTGCGCTCAACATGCGAGGTTCGCAGGCATGAATCGACCAATGGGAACAGATGAAAGTCGAAGCTCAACGTTGAGCGATGAAGTCCCCTGGTCGGAGAACCTCACGAGCTACGACAGGGAGCATTTCACGATCTACCTGCGGATCCTGGATGCCTGCGCCGACAATGCCAGCGAAGAGGAGATGGCTGATCTCATTCTCGGCATCGACCCGGCCCTTGAACCGGTCCGCGCCCGCAAGGCTCTTCGCAGCCATATCGACCGGGCGAACTGGATGGTGACGACTGGCTACAAAGAACTGTTCGCCGGCTGACGCACAGCACGGACTGTCATGCTCTTCAAACAAGGACGTTCAGATACCCGCCATTCATGAGCGCACGGCCGCGAGAGACAGCGCGGCGGGAGCGGTCACAACTGGTTGGCGTGCTGTTTGACTGCCATTTCTAGTGCTTGGCTCAGAGGCACCGCCTTCGAGAACAGGAAGCCCTGAGCGGTCCTGCAGCCAAGCTTGTGCAGGGTTTGCCGATCCGCCTCTGTTTCGACGCCCTCGGCCATGACCTCGATCCCGAGCATGTTACCGAGATCGATGACCGATTTGACAAGCAGTCGGTCCTCTCGGGACTTGGCCAAGCCACGAATGAAGCCCTGGTCTATTTTCACCTTGCGTATCCGACTGTCCTTGAGCGATGCCAACGTGGAAAAGCCGGTGCCGAAGTCATCGAGCGCAATGGAAATGCCGGCATGTGAAAGCCGTCCGAGCTTTTCATCCACTCTGTCCGGGTCCACCGGGGATTCTTCGGTAATCTCGATCTCGAACATCGTTGCAGGCAGACCTCTTGCCGCCAGACCATCCAGAACCATGTCGTCGATATCGCCGGCTTCCAGTTCGCGCGGTGAAACATTCATCGCCACACGGAGATCACGACAGTCAGCTTTCACCAAGCCGTCGATAAAAGCACAACAATCGGCGAATACGGTTTGCGTCAGCAGCTGAAGCATACCGGTTTCGCGTGCAGCTGTGATGATTTCGGGTGGAGAGATGGCACCATGAGTCGGATGGGACCACCTCAGCAAGGCTTCAAAACCGACCACGGCCTCGGTGTCGAGTTTCACGATCGGCTGGAACCAAGGTTGCAAGCTTCTCGTCTTTATCGCCGAATGAAGGTGCCGTTCGACGGACTGGCGGCGTTGCAGTTCCCTGTCGAGTTCGGCATCGAACAGGCAAAATTCGTTCCTGCCACGACGCTTGGCCGTATAAAGGGCGATATCCGCCCGCAACAACATTTCCGTCAGGCCCGGCGTCTGCGCCAAGTATATTCCTATCGATGCCCCGACACGGACGGACGCGACCTCGATATAGGGGCGGGCAATTTTGGCTATGATATCGGAGGCGAGATCACTGGCAGAAACCGAAACCCTCGTTGAGGGAAAAAACAGCACGAATTCATCGCCGCCGATACGAGCGAGCGTTGAGCCTTCCGGTGCTTCCTCCTCTATGCGGCGCGCGATCCTGAGAAGCAGTTCATCACCGGTCCTGTGACCGTAGGTATCGTTGACGGATTTGAACCCGTCCAGATCAATCAGCATTGCCACGAAGGGGCCATCCGCGGTCTCGAACCGTCCGATAGCGTCTTCGAGGCCACGCCTGTTGAGAAGGGCCGTCAGGTGGTCCTGCCTGGAACTGGCCTTCATCTCCGCCGCAAGCCGCTCGGCCTCATGCCTCAGGCGGCTCGCTTCGCGGAACCGTGCTTGCCCAACACACGAAGCTCGAACCAAGCCGCCCATGAAGAGCAGAATGGTAAAAGCCAGAATGTAGTCTTCAAAATTGCCTTTCGCCAAAAGGCATACCACCGTGATGAGGAGCGGAGGTGTTATGAAGTTGATCGCCGCCGCGGCATACGAACTGCCGTATGTAACCGCACCAGCTGAAATGCCCGCCAGAATGACCAGATGCAGCGGTGCTTGAGGTGTCGTGTATCCAACAGTCAGGACGGCCAGGAAGGACCAGGCAAACCCTGCCAGAAGAGCAAGGATGCCAAACCAGCGAAGCCGCGGCAAAACCCCCACGAAATTGTCATGGCGCCTTGTTTCCTTTAGCTGATAACGCGCGAGTGCAAGGCGGGCGGCATTTATCGCATTGACGACCAGGAACCAGATTGCAGCGGCAAAGCCGCTGCCAGAAAGGGCGTGCACCGCCCAAATCAGGCCTGACAGGATAGCGCTTATCGGCATCGACACGAAGAGGCCGGCCCTCAGGTCAGCAAGCTGATCCTGACGGATTTTGGCCTCCAGCGTGTCTTCATTCTTCGGGGCCATGGACGGACCGGCTTGCTCCCATCGTTGTTCGCGACGACAAGCTTACGCAAGCCCACTGAAGGACGGGTTAACTATCCAGCAGGGCTAGCCAGTGCGCTCACCATGGCTTCGGCGCGCACGTCTGCTCTTGGCCTTGCCGTCTGACCATCGAGCTCTTCCCGCACGCGTGCCTTGATCCGAATCATCCCAGGATCGGCAACGTCACCATGGAAGCAGCCCTGCCAACCGCATCAACGCGCCCGGCGAGACAAAAGGAAGCCGGGCCGAGATAGCGTTCCAGAGCGGCAGCGCTGCCTGCGATTCACCGCCTGAGCATGGCCGAAATGCCATGGCGGATAAATGGAAGATATTGGGCAAAGCGAAGCCCTGCATGTCTTGCAAGCCGTGCCGCCGGGTGCTCGCCTGAGTAGAGAGCGACAAGCGCATTCGTAGCATGATAGAGCGGTGCCGCCGACAGACGCAGCCGGCTTTCGTATCTGCCGAGCATGTCGGGATCAGCAATGTCGCGGCGCTCGCGACATGCCGCCAGGATTCTATCGGCGAGTTGCTTCTGGCCACTGAGGCCGATGTTGAAGCCATGCGCGGTCACCGGGTGCATGCCGAGGGCAGCATCGCCGATCAGTGCCGCACTCGGAGCCCAGAACTTGTGCGCCCAGGTCGTGACCAGCGGATAGGCATGGCGGGTGCTTGCCAAGGTCATCTCTCCGAGGCGTCCTCGACACCGGCTCGTCGATTCCATGAGGAACAAATCGTCGTCGAGAGCAAGCAGTCTGTCGGCCTCGCTTGAGCGCAAAGTGAGAAGCAGCGACGACACGCCTTCCATGAGCGGCAACATCGCTATCGTCTGATGGTGATCGAACCATTCGACCGCGATCTGGTGATGGGCGCGCTCGTGCCTCACCCGGCAAATCAGCATGGAGTTGCCAAGCCGATTGATGTCGGCGCCAATGCCGAGCAGGTCGCGCGTCGCGGACAAACGCGAATCCGCTGCAACGAGCAGCCGAGCGGCCAATTGCCTGCCATCAGAGAGCGTTATGACTGCTTCTTTGTGGCTGGTTGTTGCATTGACGACCGAGCGGCCGCACAGCAGCTGGGCATGATCCTGGAAGTGGACAAGCTTGAACAGGGCGTCGCGGATCCGACAATTTGGGACCAGAATTCCGAGTGGTTCCCCAGATCCGCTGGGAGAATCGAAGCTCAGGGCGAAAGGGCTCGATCCGTTGAGCACGCGCGCGCCTTGTAGCGGTGATTTGTCCGAAGCGGGGATGGCATCCCAGGCGCCGAGCTCGCGAAGGATTCCAACCGATGCGTGGGTCAGCGCGATCTCGCGACCGTCGAAGCCCGGATTCGCCAGGCTTTCGAGCGACTGCCGTTCAACCACTGCCACCTCGAGTCGGCTCTGGGCAAGTGATGCGGCGAAGGAAAGTCCGACCGGCCCGGCTCCGACGACAATAACGTCGAATCTATCGACAGAGCCGGCCATCAGCGTGCCGCCATTGCGTCGGCTATCTGCGACGAAGGGCACTGGAACGCATCGCAATCGATCCACGGTTTGCGGCTCATCTCCCCAAGCGTCTCCACGCGACCTAACCGTCCGTTAGACATCCGTTCTCCGTTCAAAAATGCTCAATGAAACCATGCCGATGAAGAGATAACCCTGATGTGGATCAAGCAGGCTCGATAAACGCGGCAACGGCAGGTTCACGGTCGACTGGTCGATCGCCACGCCAGCATGGTCTGGTCAGGACATCATGGAATAGCCGGCTTCCCGTTCGGTGCGGCCCTTTCCTGGCCGAAAGTTCGGCAACGTATTCTGGCTGATCCGTTCGGACCCGTCGCGCGCCGAAATCGGCATGACGCGAAGCAACCGCGGAAAATATTCGAGCGAGTCGTCGCAGGGCAGGCTGGGTCAACTGCGTGGCTCGTCGCGGTCGATCAGGATCCGCTCGGCGGCGCCATTGAGATCTTCATATTGGCCGCTCCTCAAGGCCCACAGGAACCCCGCCAGCCCAAGCGCTCCGAGGAACAGGGCCACAGGTATGAGGTAGGCGAGCGTCGTCATGAGGATTGAGCCAGTGCGCCAATGTCGGAGCGCCTGTCATGTCGGGCATCTTGCACCGATGCATGTGACACGAAACCTTGCAGGCGTAGCGCATTGCCGATGACCAGGAGGGAGGAGGCGGACATTGCGACCGCAGCGATCAGTGGCGTAACGTGCCCCAGAATGGCGACCGGCACGGCGATGCCATTGTAAACGATCGCGATGGCGATGTTCTGCCGGATCAGCCGTCCGGCCTTCCGCGAAATGTCTAAAGCAAGTGGGACCGCCAGAAGACTTTTACGCAGGAACACGAAATCCGCGGCGTTGCGACCGATATCCGCCGCCGTGGCCGGAGCGATCGAAACGTGTGCGGCGCCCAATGCAGGCGTGTCGTTGAGCCCATCGCCGACCATCAGCACCTTGTGGCCAGTTCGCGTCAATGCTTCGATGTGTTCGACCTTCCCGGAGGGAAGCAACGCGGGAACGAAGCGGTCGACGCCCAGTGCTTCCGCGACTTCGCCGCAGGCAGCTTCTGTGTCGCCCGACAGCATCTCCACCGACACGCCGGCGCCGTTCAGTTGCTCGATGGCCGCCTTGGCATCGGCACGCAGCTCATCCTCGAAATCGAAAGTCGCGACAATGACCCCGTCCTTCGTCAGAACGGTTCCGCCATAGCCTTGTTTGCCTTCGCCGCCGGTCCGGGCTTTCCACTCACCCCATCCGCGGCGACCCAGTCGCCAGGTACTGCCCTCGGCGATGGCTTCGATGCCGAAGCCCGGATGCTCGCTGACGGACGCGAGCTTCGGCTGGCCGGCAAAGGCTGCATGGCCAGCGATTGCCTTCGAAAAGGGATGGCGGGAATGCGCTGCCATCTCGGCCGCCATGGCGAGCATAATCGGATCGATGGACGGCGCATTGATCAGCCTTGGCAGTCCGAGCGTAAGCGTGCCGGTTTTGTCGAACAATGCCGTGTCGATCCCCGCCAGGCGCTCCATGGCGGAGCCGTCCCTGACCATGACGCCGCTTTCGAACAGCCGGCGCGCAGCGACCACCTGTACGATCGGCACGGAGAGACCGAGCGCGCACGGGCATGTGATGATCAAAACGGCGATGGCGATGGTTATCGCCCGGTGCCAGTCGCCGGTCGCCGCCATCCAGCCGAGGAACGTCACAAAGGCGGTGAGGTGGACCACGGGGGCATAGAGCGCGGAGACGCGATCGGCGATCCTGCGGTGGCGGGCGCGGCCGCCCTCTGCCGCTTCCATCAGCCGAACCATTTCGGCCAGGAATGAATCCTTCGCGGCGGCCGTCGCCTCGATGGTCAGCGGACCGGTGAGATTGAGCGTACCGGCCTGGACCTGCGCCCCCGGGCCCACCGTTCTGGGCGTGCTTTCCCCGGAAATCAGGGAACAGTCGAGATCCGACGCCCCGCCAATGATCCTGCCGTCGATGGGCACCCTCTCGCCGGCCGCGATCAAGAGCTCCATTCCTGGTTCGATCTCGCCAACCGGCAAGTAGTCGCGCGAACCATCCTCGCGCAGCACCATGGCGCCGCGCGCCGCCAGCCGAGCCAGTCCGTTCACGGCCGTCCGTGCCCGTTCCCGCATCACGTGATCCAGCGTGCGGCCGATCAGCAGAAAGAACAGCAGCGACACCGACGCGTCGAAATAAGCATGGTCGCCATGGTTGATCGTCTCGTAGAGGCTCATGGCGTAAGCGAGCGATACCCCGACCGCGATCGGCACGTCCATGTTCATGCGGCTGTGGCGCAGCGCATTCCAGGCCGAGCGAAAATAGATGCCGCCGGCGAAAGCGAGCGCAGGAATGGCAATCAAGGCCGAGACCCAATGGAACAGGTCGCGGGTCGCGCCTTGCGCGCCGGACCAGACGGAGACTGATAGCAGCATGATGTTGCCCGCCGCAAAGCCGGCGACCGCGACGGCGCGGATCAGTTCCGAGAGCATCTTGTCCTTCCCGTCAGGCTCGGGATCGAACAGGTGCGCGCCATAGCCCAGCCGTCCAAGTGTGGCGACGAATGGCGGAACCTCCTCGCCGCGCCACCGGACCGAAACACGTTTCGTCGAAAGATTGACACGAGCGCCTTCGACGCGATCCAGCTTGCCGATCGCCGTCTCGATCGTCTGGATGCAGGCGGCACAATGCACAGCCGGCACCGTGAGGTCGGTCTGGCGAAGATTTTCGCCAATCGAGCGGCTCGCCAGTCTGATTTCCTGGCCAGAAGGCAGGACCAGTGTGACCTTTTCCAGGTCCAATGCCATTTCGGCGCCTGGCGCGCAGCAGCTCATTGCAGCGCCCCGTGGGAAATCATGATCCGGCGAACGTCGCGATAGGGTTCCGCAAGGCTCGCATCGGCGTCGATTTCGACGATCCAGAGGCCATCGTTGGGCATGTGGTGCGCGGCGAATATCTGACCGGAAGCAGCCTCAAGAGTGACGGATTTGTCCTCGGCCTCGTAGGCGGGATGACGGAACAGCACCTTGACGCCATGCAAGGCAACCGGCTTGCCGACAGCATCGGTGAGGCTGTAGCGGACCTCACCGCCTGCGATGGTCAGTTTGCCAGTCCAGCCGAGGGCCGCCTGAGCTCGCCCTTGCTCGGCCTTTTCGTTGAATTGCTGGCTCGCCACATAGGTGTTTTCGACGACAAGGCCGGTCCAGCTCGTGTTGGCGAGCGTCGCCATCGTCAGATTGACCGCTATGACCACGCCGAAGAAGCCAAGGATGGTGAACAGCATATGCCTGCCGGTGAATTCGCGGGATTGTCGCGAGGTGTCGGTCATCTGGCGATCTCCGGTGCGTTGAAAGTGGCCGTGTATTCGTCCGACTCGAACGTTGCCTTATTTTCGACCCGGAATTTGAAGCTTTGCGCTGCACCCCGAACCTGATCTGCCGGCTGACGCACGAAAACCTTGAGCATCTTCAGCCGGTCGGGTTCGACCGGGATGGCAAAGGAGCGATCCGCCGGCAGGTCGATGCCGACAACGCTCATTTCGGCTCCATGCAGGCCCTGCATCGTGACAATGATCGTTCTTGGTTCGGGGATCATGTTGAGCAGCTTGACGGTGTAGCCATTGCGGATCGAACGGTCGGACAGCGTCACGAACTGCGGGTTGCGATCGTGCAGGACATTCAATTCGAGCCGTGCGCGGGTCAGCAGCGAATAGAGCAGCGCGAGACCGACCGCCGACCAGGCGCCCATGTAGATGAAGGTGCGCGGGCGAAAGATCTTGCGGATATGGAAACGGGCCACATTGTCGGAGAACAGGCCGTCAGCGTTCCTGACCAGTGACGGGTTGACTGAACCGGAGCCGCCTGGGGTCGCCAGCATCATATTGGCGTTGTAGTCGGCCAGCGTCGCATAGGAAATCAGTCCGCGCTCCCTGCCGAGCTTGTCCATGATACCGTCACAGGTATCGATGCAGAGCGCGCAGGTGATGCATTCAAGCTGCTGGCCATCACGAATGTCGATCCCCATCGGGCACACCGCGACACAGGCATTGCAGTCGACGCAGTCGCCGACGGGCTGCCCGGCGGCAAGGACCCTCTTGGCGTGACGCGAGCGCGGTTCGCCGCGCCAGTCATTATAGGTGACGGTGAGGGAATTCTCGTCGAGCATGGCCGCCTGGATGCGCGGCCATGGGCACATGTAGGTGCAGACCTGCTCGCGCATCAGCCCGCCGAACGTATAGGTCGTCGCCGTCAGCACGGACACGGTGATGTAGGCGACGGGGGCGGCGGTGCCGGTGAAGAGTTCCCCAAGCAGCGTGGGGGCATCGGCGAAATAGAAAATCCAGGCGCCGCCGGTCAGCACCCCTATGACCAGCCAAATGGCGTGTTTCGATGTTCGCACCACGAGTTTGCGCGCAGTCCAGGGACCGGCATCGAGCTTGATGCGCGCGTTGCGGTCGCCCTCGATGGCTCGCTCGACGACCAGAAACAGATCGACCCACACGGTCTGCGGGCACGTATAGCCGCACCAGGCCCGGCCGACGGTGGATGTGATCAGGAAAAGGCCGATACCGGCCATGACCAGCAGGCCGGCGACGTAGTAGAATTCCTGCGGCCATATCTCGATGAAGAAGAAGTAGAAGCGGCGGTTGGCAAGATCGACCAGCACGGCCTGGTCCGTGGCAAATGGCCCGCGATCCCACCGCAGCCAGGGCGTCAGGTTGTAGATCCCCAGCGTGATTGCCATCACCGACCACTTGAAGCGGCGGAAACTGCCAGAGGCCCGGTTCGGGAAGATCTTCTTGCGTGCGGCATAGAGCGGCTGACGGGTCTTGGCCGAGTTGACCGCATCGGCTTCGAGCCGTTCTATTTGCGTGTTATCGAGCACGAAAGCTCCAGTCATCAGCGACGATTTCGCCGGAAGCCCGACCCATCGGTTTCTGGATGATGCCGAGGCCCGGCTCGCGCCGGGCCTCGTCGCTTGGCGGTGGGGGGGAGGACGAGAATAGGCTTGCGCACCTATTCTCCGCCACCAAGCGAATGGACATAGACCGCGAGTTCCTTGGCCTTGATCTCGCCGAGACGGCCGATCCAGGCCGGCATGACGCCGTGCTTCGGCGCGCGGACCTGCGCGGCGATGGCTGTTTCGCCAGACCCGTATAGCCAGATCGCGTCGGTCAGGTCGGGTGCGCCGAGCTCCCTGTTGCCCTTTGCATTCTCACCATGACAGGCCGCACAATTCTCGGCGAAGATATTGGCGCCGGGTTCGATCAGGCTTGTGTCCTGAACAGGATCGGAGAGGCTTGCGACATAGGCGCCGACCTGCTTGATCTGATCCGTCGTGATGATGTCCCCAAAAGCAGGCATTTCCGACAGGCGCGTATCCGGGTCTGATGCGAAGCGGATGCCGTGCGCAATCGTCTGCTGGATCTGTTCGGCGTTGCCACCCCACAGCCAATCGTCGTCGTTTAGGTTGGGAAAACCCTTGGACCCTTGAGCGCCCGAGCCATGGCACTGCACGCAATTGACCTTGAACGCGGCGCCACCCGCGGCGACGGCGAATTCGCGTAGCGTATCGTCGGCAGTAATCTCGGAGACGGTCTTCGCCTGAATGGCAGCGACATATTTACCCTTGGCCACTTCGGCCGCCGCCAGTTCATTCTTGACGTCTTTGCGGCTCGAATACGCCAGCACACCCCTGGTCGCGGAAGTCAGCATCGGCCATGCCGGATAGACGACGGTGTAGCCGATCGCCCAGGCAATGGTGATGTAGAAGGTGATGACCCACCAGCGCGGAAGCGGGTTGTTGAGTTCCTTGATGCCGTCCCACTCATGGCCGGTCGTCGAGATGCCCGAAACCTCATCGATATGCTCGCTGCCCATGATCAGTCGCCCTTGAGAGGAATGTGAGCGGCTCTCTCGGCTTGCCTGCGGCTGCCGGGACGAAGTGCAAAGGCAACGCATCCGAGGAAGAAAAGCGCCATGGCAAGCAGGCCCCAGCTGTCGGCAAACTCCCGCATGAAATTGTAGGTCATCGCCATTCTCCTCAGCGGTAGCCGGCGGCTTCGTCATAGGTCCTGAAATCGACCAGCGTGCCGAGCATCTGGAGATAGGCGACCAGCGCATCCATTTCGGTGACCTGCTGCGGATCGCCGTCGAAGTCCCCAACCTTGGCTTTCGGATAGCGTCTCTCCAGGCCCGATGTGTCGGCATTCGCATCGGCCTGCGCCATGAGATCGGCATTGGCATGAGCGATCATGTCGTCTGAATAGGGCACACCGACACGGCGGTTGGCGATCAGATGCGTCGAGAAATCCTTCACCTCGATTGGCATGTCCTTCAGGAACGCGTAGCTCGGCATGATCGATTCCGGCACCACGGAGCGTGGTTCGGTGAGATGCTGGACATGCCATGCGTTGGAGTAGCGGTCGCCGACCCGGGCGAGATCCGGCCCGGTGCGCTTCGAGCCCCACTGGAACGGGTGGTCGTACATCGACTCGGCCGCCAGGCTATAGTGGCCGTAGCGCTCGACTTCGTCGCGGAATGGCCTGATCATCTGGCTGTGGCAGAGGTAGCAGCCCTCGCGCACATAGATGTTGCGCCCGGCGAGCTCGAGCGGCGAATAGGGCCGCATGCCTTCGACCTTCTCGATGGTGTTGTCGAGATAGAAGAGCGGTGCGATCTCGACGATGCCGCCGACCGTTACGACCAGCAGGGACCCGAGGAGAAGCAGTGTGGCGTTCTTCTCGATGACCGCGTGTCTGTCCATCAAGCCCATTTTCTGGCTCCTGATCGCACAGGCTGGAGGGCGGGGATGGAGCGCGGCATCGGATCCTCCTCGCGCCGGTAGCCGAGGATGGTCATGGCGATGTTCCAGGCCATGATGAGGGCGCCCGACAGATACATCGCGCCGCCGATGGCACGCATGATGTAGTAGGGATGCATGGCGGCCACGGTTTCGGCGAAGGAGTAGACCAGGAAGCCCTGCTCGTTGTATTCGCGCCACATCAGGCCCTGCATGACGCCGGAGACCCACATCACCGCGGCGTAAACGACGATCCCAAGCGTCGCCAGCCAGAAGTGCCAGTTGACGAGCCGCAGCGAATAAAGCCGGTCGCGGTTCCATAACTTCGGGACCATGAAATAAATCGCGCCGAACGAGATCATGCCAACCCATCCGAGCGCGCCCGAATGGACGTGACCGATGGTCCAGTCGGTGTAGTGCGAGAGCGAGTTGACGGCCTTGATTGACATCATCGGGCCTTCGAAGGTGGACATCCCGTAGAAGGCGATGGCCATCACCATCATACGGATGATCGGGTCGGTGCGCAGCTTGTCCCAGGCGCCCGAGAGCGTCATCAGGCCGTTTATCATGCCGCCCCACGAGGGCATCCAGAGCATGATCGAGAACACCATGCCGAGCGTCTGGGCCCAGTCCGGCAGGGCGGTGTAGTGGAGGTGGTGCGGACCGGCCCAGATGTAGAGAAAGATCAAAGCCCAGAAGTGGATGATCGACAGCCGGTAGGAATAGACAGGCCGGTTGGCCTGCTTGGGCACGAAATAATACATCATGCCGAGGAAGCCGGCGGTGAGGAAGAAGCCGACGGCATTGTGGCCGTACCACCATTGCGTCAGGGCGTCCTGTACGCCGGAGAAGGCTGAATAGCTCTTGGAGCCCAGGAAGGAGACCGGCATCGACAGGTTGTTGATCACATGCAGCATTGCGATGGTCACGATGAAGGCAAGGTAGAACCAGTTGGCGACATAGATGTGCGGTTCCTTGCGCTTTAGGATCGTGCCGAGGAACAGGATGAGATAGGCGACCCAGACAATGGTCAGCCACAGGTCCACATACCATTCGGGCTCGGCGTATTCGCGGCTCTCGGTGATACCGAGCAGGTAGCCGGTTGCCGCCATGACGATGAACAGCTGATAGCCCCAGAACACGAACCAGGCGAGATCGCCGCCGAACAGCCTGGCACGACAGGTCCGCTGCACGACATAAAGTGACGTGCAGATGAGTGCATTGCCGCCGAAGGCAAAAACCACGCCGGAAGTATGCAAAGGCCGCAGTCGGCCGAAATTGAACCAGGGCTGGATGTTGAGATCGGGGTAGGCGAGCTGCAGGGCGATGACCACGCCGACCAGCATGCCGACGACGCCCCAGAATACGGTGGCGATGGCACCGTAGCGGATCGGCCCATCCATGTAAGCGGCGGGGTCGATCGGAACTGCCGGCTTGAACTCCGTGTTGCGCAACAGAATCGCAGTGAAGCCAGCCAGGGCGAAGAACAAAACCCACATATGCCGGCGAAAAGGTTCATCTACGCCGAAGCCGGCAGCCACCAGGGCCGCAAACGCAAACAGGCTTAGAAGGACGATCTCTGTGCCGAATTTCATCGCAAGCCCCGATTTCCAATTCCGGCGGGCGCCAACCGCAGTGCCTTATTGCGCAGCCGTGGCCTGCTCGCCCTGATCCATGTCAGAGCCGCACGATTTTGCTTCGAGCAGCATCGAGTTCGGTGCGATCAGACTGTGGCGATCGAATGTGGAAGCGCAGCACCGGCCGCAACGCTTACGGACAGGCCCCGCGTCCCCGGTCGGGCCGGGTATGGAGGCGATCGCGGGCGTGTGGGGAAGCGCGCCTTCTGTGACGCTGGAAAGTAGGCCGATGCCTTGCCGAACGTCGATCGTTTCAATGCCTTGGGACAGCCAGCGCCAGCGTTGCGCTGCCTTCGTGACATTCATGGTTCGGGGAGACGGCGATTTTCCCCTGCGTATGAGGCGTATTGACTTCGGCCGAGTGCAATCCTGCCTGGAACAGCCGGTTGCACGTCGAGCACCTCGAGGATGGATGCTTCGCCGACGAGTTGGCCGAAACACACCTGGCTCAGGCGATCGGATGGAGAGCGGACTGTCGCTATGCGGCTTCTTCTAAGCCCAACGCGAGCATGCCCTGCCCCGAACGAAATAAGTGACGTAGGCCATGCAGCTTCGGTGTCATTCAAACGGCGGTTGCGCCTCGGCCGCCGCAGCGCCGTTCCAGCCGGCTCATGCTGTCCACGGTGACACGGCGGTTGTTCTCGATCCGAATCACGCCGTCCATTCTCAGGCTGGTCAGCTGACGGCTCACGGTCTCGTTTGTAATTCCAAGGAAATCAGAGATGTCGGCACGCGTCATCGGCAGCTCGAAGCACGCCGACCTAGCCGCCGGGTCAACACTGGAATCGATGTTCCGGGCGATCATGAGGAGAAAGCTCGCCACCTTCTCCGGTGCGGTCTTGCGCCCCAGAGTCACCATCCATTCGCGTGCCTCGTCGAGTTCGTTCAGCGCCTGCTTGAACAGGCGATGCACAAATTCCGGTGATTCCTTCATCAACCGTTCGATGGCCGCTCTCGGAAACGAGCATAGCGAGACAGCTGTTGCCGCTTCCGCATTGATCGCGCTTTTCATCTTGAAGGGCCGTCCCAGAAAATCCGGCGCGAACTGGAGACCGACGATCTGCTGGCGGCCGTCCGAAAGGCTCTTCGTGAGCTTCACCACGCCTGAAAGCACGTTTGAATAACAGTCGACCGCCTCGGCGTCGCCGATCAGTTCGACCCCCGGCTCGATATTGTGCCGCGACGACGTCTTGGCGAGCTGAGCCAAATGGTCTGGTTCGAGCGCACCACAGACACCGCGGTGCCGTGCCTCGCAAGACAGGCAAAGAACGGGAATGCCGGAACTGTGACTGTCCTGCCGTAATGTCATTCGATCGCTCTACCGGTCCAGTGCGGGCAGGATAGCAATCGACGGTAGAAAAATCCTTGCGGCAGTTTGTCCGTGCTGAAGGTTGATCGAAATCAGGGCTTAGGCTCATCCAAGCATCCACAGTTCCGGCGACGCAAACACGGTGGACCACGACATGCGACTGGAGCTAGCTGCCAGACTTGGCGAGAACGTCCCGCGCTATACCAGTTATCCGACCGCGCCGCATTTCCATGCGGGGGTCGATGCCGTCGTTTACCGAGGCTGGTTGGAGGCGCTCGAAGGTGGTGACGAGATCTCGCTCTATCTGCACATCCCGTACTGCGACAAGCTTTGCTGGTTCTGTGCCTGCCATACCAAGCAGACACGCCACAAAGAACCGGTGACCACATATCTGCGCTCACTGCATGCCGAGATCGCCACCGTCGCCGGTCTTGTCGCAGGCAAGGGCCGCGTGCGTGCCGTCCATTTCGGCGGCGGTTCGCCAACGATGCTCAAACCGGAAGATATCGTGGCGCTGGGAACCGTCCTGCGCAACAGCTTCACCTTTCTCCCCGGTGCAAAGATCAGCGTTGAGATCGAACCCAATGATATGGACGATGCCCGCCTCGATGCACTTGCCGAAATCGGCATGACAAGGGCGAGCCTCGGCGTCCAGGATTTCGACCCGAAGGTGCAGAAAGCGATCAACCGCGAGCAGAGCTTTCTGCAGACCAAGACGGTTGTTGATGGCGTTCGTTCGCGCGGCGTCGAATCCGTCAATCTCGATCTGCTCTACGGCCTGCCGCATCAGACCAGGGAGAGCGTCGCCTCCACGGTTGCACAGGCACTGACCCTGGAACCGGATCGGATAGCGCTTTTTGGCTACGCCCATGTGCCGTGGTTCAAGAAACATCAGACGATGATCGACGAGGCATGGCTGCCGGGTCCGGCAGAGCGGTTTGCTCAATCGCAATTGGCGGCGCGGGCGATCGTGGACCAGGGATACGAAGCAATCGGGCTCGACCATTTCGCCAAACCGGGCGATGCCCTCGCGCTTGCCGCCCGCGCCGGAACACTGCACCGGAACTTTCAGGGCTATACCGAGGATCGCTGCGAGACCTTGATCGCCCTTGGCCCGTCATCCATCAGCCAGTTTCGCCAGGGCTATGCACAGAACATGCCTTCGACCGCCGAGTATGGGCGCATGGTCGAGAACGGTGGGCTGGCTGCGGTCCGTGGCATTGCGCTTTCCGAAGACGACCGTGTTCGCGGCTGGATCATCGAGCGGCTGATGTGTGACTTCGGCTTCTCGGCGATCGTACTGGTGGAGCGCTTTGGCAAAGCCGGCCAAAGACTTCTCGTCCGAGCGAGTTCCACGGCCCTCCAAGATCCTGCGCGGTTGCTTGAACTTGATGGTGACCGCTTCGTCGTGCCTGCGGAAAGCCGGCCCTTTGTCAGGAGCATCGCGGCAAAGTTCGACAAATATTTCGAAAGTGGAACGGCCAGGCACTCAGCGGCAGTCTGAGCACCGCAGAGGAACGGTCATGGTTCTCAGTCGATCGTGAACCGATTGCGCTATGTTTTTCACTGTTGATCGGCGACCGTCGTGTCGAAACAGGATTCGGAGCGGACCAGACGCGTCTTGGCATAGTGACGATATCGTCCGGTCGTGCCTTCCGGCGCCGTATTCCATTTCGCAGTCCCTGAAGCGCCACGTCGAGTCCGGCCTCTTTTCTGTATCGGAAGCAGTCGACAATCGTCCTGGCCAGATCATGGTTGTCGGCCGACAGCTCCCTTCGGCCTTGCAACAAGAATACGCAAGGACCGTGCCAGCTGCAGCAGGCGCCGCCGCATCGCACCACCATACTATCCACCCGTGGCTCGCGCTAACCCTTTGATTGGTTCGCGCCAGGGACGCCCGTCGAAACCGAGCCTCGGCAACAATCCGAGTCGTAAGCGGCTGGCCACGCTCTTGGTGCCGGTGGCAGAAGTCCGCAAGCCCCGGCAGCGCCGTCAAGCGTGGGACAACCCGTCCACCCGAATATCCGCCGGCGCAGTTTCAGTGAAAAGCGGGCCTAGGCTAGACGGCTCTCTTGTTACCCCAGAGCATAACGTGCAGCTGCGGCAGCACACGGGCTTCGAACCACCTGTCGCGGGTCACGGCATCAACCAGCCACTCCATGCGCTTCAATATTCCGTCAAGGTCGACAGGAGCGTCTTCATTTGCGGGGCGTGGCGGCGTGTGATTGCCGGGTTGCAGATAGATCGGAAGTCGCGGAAATCTCGCAGCGGCGTCTTTCGCGTAGGCGTAGTCCCTTTCGTCGAAAACAATGAGCTTGAGCACGACTTGCGGCCTGCCTTGTGCCGCCTGGAGGCAGGCCTCGAAAGCGGCCCAATCGGTCGTCATTTGGCTTGACGGCGGCTTTGGGCTGAGGACTAGGACGTCAAGGTCGGCAAACCAGTCCCTGGCCACCGAACCTTGGGTTTCCAGCGCAAAACGGTAACCTTCACCATGGCCTCGCTCGATGAGCGCGCCGAGCGGCTGGATGGCCGGATTGCCGCCTGACAGCGATACCATCAGCGGGCGGCCACCGGAAAGCGCAAGCACGTTTTGCCACACCGCGGCAATGGACATCATCTCCCATTCATGGCGGAATTGATTGTCGACCGCATGCAGGCTGTCGCACCAGGAACAGCGATAGTCACACCCGCCGGTTCTGACGAAGACCGTCGGCAAACCGATGAGCACGCCCTCGCCCTGGATCGTCGGCCCGAAAATCTCACTCACGCGGATTGCGGGATGCGTATCGGTCATGGCCGGTATTCCGCCCAGGTTTTCGGCGTTTCGCTCACCCGCACGGCCGAGGTTTCGGGCAGGCGTGCCTTGCACCATTCATAAAAATGTCTGGCCAGATATTCCGCCGTGACTTGCTCATGTCCCAGCACGTCGTTGAGATGTCGGTGGTCGAAGCTCTCGTCGATGTAGCGTTTGAATGGCGCCAAATCGTGATAGTCGCGCACGAAGCCGTTCTCGTTCAGTCCATTCGCTGAAAGCTCCACTTCAACGATGTAGTTATGCCCGTGCAGGCGCGCGCATTGGTGATCGGGTGGCAACGAGGTGAGCTGATGCGAGGCTGAGAAGTGGAATTCCTTGGTGATGCGGAACATTACGCGGTCCTCCTTCGCAGCGCATCGAGCCAGAAGTCGGAGTCCTCGTAGTCGGTGGGGTCCGGCTGCCCAGAGAGATGAAACGCCTCGCGCCGCTCGACACAGGTCCCGCACCTCCCGCAGTGACGCTCGGCGCCCTTGTAGCAGGACCAGGTCTGCGCAAATGGCGTGCCGTATGCTGCTCCATTCCTAACAATGTCCGCCTTCGTGAGATTCACATAGGGTGCATAAATGCGAATCTTCGCGTAGCCGTCGAGCGCGTGGTCCTGCATCATCTGGAAAGCGTCGATGAAGGCCGGACGGCAGTCGGGATAAATGAAATGATCCCCACCATGCACGGCCGTCGCCACCGCGTCAGCGTCGTGCGCTGCGGCGAAGCCGAAGGCAATGGCCAACATGATGGCGTTCCGGTTCGGCACCACCGTGACCTTCATCGTGTCTTCGGCGTAGTGCCCGTCGGGCACGTCCACATTATCGGTCAGCGCGGAGCCGGAAAGGCCGCCGCCGATCTCGTGGATGTCGATGATGCGGTGCGGGACGCTCAGTCGCTCCGCACAAAGGGCGGCGAAGCCCAATTCCTTCCTATGCCGTTGGCCGTAATCGAAAGATAAGAGGCCGGCGAGTTCGTGCTCCGCTGCCACCTTGTGAGCAAGGGTGACGGAGTCCAATCCGCCGGAGCAGACGACGAGAGTCTTCATTGTTGGGTCCTTGTTTTAACCGGGTAGGCTGCGACCGGAGATTTCTCTGCGCTCCCAGTACTTCAGGAAATCCATTTTGTGAAGTGAACGGGGGACGAGTTTCATGCGCTGACGTGCCGCTGTGTGCAAGGCGCCCTCGCGGTGAGCCTGCAAGGAACACGGACTAGCGAAACGTCACGCTTCAGCGGAATGCTCAAAGGCGAGCGCACCGGAATATGCTCTGCAGGAGGTCCGGACCTTCGTAAACAAAGTTCTCGACGATCAAGCGCCCGGCGGTCCCGAGTTTCGAGGGACGCCACCGCGAGGGTTTCAGGTACAAGACGGCCCGAGGATGGGCTTGCCGCAAGAGAACGGACTTACCAGTGGGATGTTCAGCGACGCCGATGCAGATGTCTGGAATGATCACGACATCAATTGTCGCGGCAACTTTGGCTGGCCTGCTCCTCGGGTTCCGTAGATCCAGCGCATTCCGCTTCAGGATCGGTTCGAACCGGAGCACGCCCTCGGTCAATGGACTGACCGGCAAACCCTGAATGATCGGTCGTGAGCCGACATCTGTGAACAAGCGGTGTGGTCGATTGCTATCACCCATGTGTTGCGCGCAGGTACCTTATGGCAGTGGATGAACTGGATTTGATGGTTTTACGGCTGGCGGTCGAAAGCGTCCGCTCGCTCTCCTTAAGCTTCGCTGAAAAGGCCGCCGAGGTAGCCACCAGGAGCCGCGGCATCCTGCTTTTCGACGTGCGGGTCGACGGTGACGCGGAGGTCCAGCGGGTCGCAGCCATCCGATATCAGGGCGACCAGATCGGCGTGCTGGCGTTGGACAGACAGGGTCTTGTTACCCACCAGTGCATCGTCAACGGTACGTTCTCACATTTCACTACGCCCTTGGAGAACTGGCACAGCATGCGCCTGTCGATGCAGGCCAAGATCGATGCCAACGGCCATGCTAGTCTCTTCCTAGGGGCCTTGCGAAATGCCGGACATTTGCTGGGCAGCTAGCATTTGGCTAGAATGCATCTGTGAATTTTTGCATGCGCATCGCTGCCGCGGCGGTCGCGGCAAAGCGATCGCCGCGATGATGGCGATCAACGCGCGGGCGTTGCATCGATGCGCGATCGTTTAGACAGAGGTCTCCGCCTGGCATCGAGCAACATGCACGGAGGACGCAAAGCGCAAATGCATCAAGTATTTGAAGGGACGAGCCCCTCGCGCAAATGGAGCTTGCGCTGCCGTTGTCATTCCATCGTGCCGCCGAACTCGGGGGCGTGACGATCGACCACGACGGCCTATTTTTTTGCAAAGCCGAATGTCCCGATTCCGAAGCCACGAAAAAACTCCGATCACAGCGAAGAATAGTAACAACACGGGCGACGCAAGCCGCCTTGCCGTAGCAGGGGAGGTGCTTGCGGTGCTCTCACCGACACGAGATCGCAAATGGCACATGGGTGAGCACCAGAACTGGCGACACCCATGGTGATCGGCTTGACTCGCTGGAGGAAGCACAAGGCTCAGCGGGCAGAGGCGCAAGCGACGGTCGGACACTAGCTGGCTGCTCGGGATCTGATCGAGGCGTAGTCGGACAAGGAAGCGTAGTGCCCTACCTCGATGTTCCTAGAAGCGCGCCGGCAGCCTGGCGGGGGGGCTTGGGGTTAGACTGCCGGCGCACGCCACTCATGAAGAGCGGCCCCTTTTTGCTGTTCCGACACCCATAGTCAACCCGGCAGCGTCTGGATGCCCGCTGTGCTCTTTTCAGAGCGGCGCGCGATGCCGGCCATGTCGGCCGATCCTGCCTAGTCTAGGATGGGGGCCACTCTCGTCGGCCGAGTTGATGCTCCAGCCAGTATCGCCTTGCCGACCAGCATGAGTTCGCTGTTAGCAATCCATCGTCGCGAGCCGATGCTATCGTGCACGTGTCGCAGCACTCCGGGCGGCTATATCGCCTAAGACAGCATGACGAAGCGTTCCAACTTCGTGTTCGGCGAGCCCGTGTGCAGTTCCATCGGACAGTGGACGAGAATTCTCTTGGCGGTACTGCGCCAGAAGGCATTCGCGTCCAACGGAATCAAGCGACGACTATCAGCCGCAAACTTCACATCACAAGAGCGGTCTTCCACCCATTGCAGATTATCCGACTGATCAGGCGGCGTCCGATATGTCCGCCTCTGCCTCAAGAATTCCCACAGGTATGGACAGCGATCTTGCTATCCGATCCCGATAGCCCTTGTTGTACCTCACACCCCGCTCGATGTTTTGGATTTCCTCAGCGGCAAGCCCGCACGCCACCGCGAGGTCCTCGATTGAATACCCAAGGTGCTCACGATAAGCGCGGATGATGTGGGTCCCCTGCGACATAGCCGTCAAGACTGGCTCGGGAATGCGCGAATCCTTCATAAACATCTCCAAGAAGATGGGAGCGCCTGACAAATCGGGAGATTTCCTCCCCGACCCTGGCGCACACCCAGCAAATCAAAAAAATGGACGTCCATTCGGCCGGACCGGCCTCATCCATGGAATGGGCCACTTGAAATTGGCAGCCGGGTCGGAATATGGCGGCTCACCTGCTTCTGATCAAGTTCTAAGAACCTGCCCACCCTGAGATGGCCTGATCGGCTGTAGCGCATTCGACCTGCGATCCTACACGACTCACTCTCGCCGATGGCTTCTTGAACAGCAACTCGAACTCCCCCTGACGCCTCCAGTGGCTATTCGCGGCACCGTCCACCCAGCCTCGCGGACGCTGATACCTTCGACCAATTTCCACCGCCGATGCAGCGACAGACGCGCTTGTGCTTGAATCACACATCGATCACCGCTGTTAACGAAAATTTTTAAGCCGCCGATGCTTGTTCGGAGACCGAAAGGATGGGGCGCCCGAGGAAACAGCCGAAAGGGCCGCGCGCTTTTGTGCTGACGTCGGCTTGAGCAAGCTCGATCCGGCTGCCCTGTGCAATCGCCCGACCGGCCGAAAAAAGGATGGCGATTGTCATGATGCGGCGACGGCGAGTTTCCCGAAATTGCAGCAATGGTCATCTGGTTCATCCGGGCTTCGGATCCAGACAGGGGGTAGCGCTTTCGATGGACGAGCATCGCCACCTATAAAGGTTCGCAATCATTCGACCGTGACCGATTTTGCGAGATTGCGCGGCTGGTCTACATCTGTGCCCATGAAGAGCGCCGTGTGGTAGGCAAGAAGCTGTATCGGCAGCGAGAAGATCATCGGCGCGATAATCTCGTCGACAGCCGGCAGCACGAGCGTGTGCATAGTGTCGAGTTTCGATGCGGCTGCCCCTTTTTCATCGGTGATGAGGATAATCCGCCCTCCACGGGCAGCCACTTCCTGCATGTTGGAGACGGTCTTGTCGAAAAAGCGATCATGGGGCGCGATGACGATCACTGGCATGTTGTCGTCTATCAATGCGATCGGACCGTGCTTCAATTCACCCGCCGCATAGCCCTCGGCATGGATGTAGGAAATCTCCTTGAGCTTCAGCGCACCTTCCATCGCTAGCGGGAAACTGGTGCCACGGCCGAGATACAGGACGTCACGACACTTTGACAGTTCGCGCGACAGGAACTCGATCTCCGGCTGGATGCTGTTGAGTACCTGGCCCATGACGCGCGGCACTTCGGCGAGGCTCCTGACGAGCGCCTGCAGCTCGTCTTCGGTTACGGTCCCGCGGGCTCTGGCGGCGCCGATGGCGAGTGCGGCTAGAACGGCAAGCTGGCAGGTAAACGCCTTGGTGGAGGCGACGCCGATCTCCGGTCCGGCAAGGATCGGGAAGACCGCATCGGCCTCCCGAGCGATGGTCGATTCGCAGGCATTGACGATAGCGCCAATTTTCAGCCCACGCTCCTTGCAGTACCTCAACGATGCGAGCGTATCGGCGGTTTCGCCGGACTGCGAAATGAAAAGAGCCGCCGACTGCGGCGACAACGGGATCTCGCGGTAACGGAATTCGGACGCAACGTCGATTTCAACCGTCAGGCGCGCGTAGCGCTCGAACCAGTATTTTCCGATCAGTCCGGCGAGATAGGCGGTCCCGCAGGCCGAGATCGCCAAGCTCGGGATCCTGGCGAAATCGATGCCAGAAACCATGTCGGCGCGATTCTCTATGATGTTGCTATAGTGACGGAGAGCATGAGCGATGACTTCGGGCTGCTCGCAGATTTCCTTCTCCATGAAGTGGCGATGATTGCCCTTGCTGGCCAGATCGGCCGCGGCCGTGGAGGTATGGCGCGGACGCTCGACGGGGTGGCCGTCGAAATCGAAGATATGGGCGCCCGAATTGCCGACAACGGCCCAGTCGCCCTCGATGAGATAGGTAATTTCATTGGTGAAGGGAGCGAGCGCGATCGCGTCGGAGCCCAGGAACATCTCGCCGTCGCCGTGACCGATCGCCAGCGGTGGTCCGTTGCGCGCCGCCATGATGGTCGACGGATCATCTTCGAAGAGGACGGCAAGCGCATAGGCGCCCCTGACGCGTTTCAGCATGGCACGCATCGCCTCTTGCCGCCTCATGCCCTCCCGGCGGTGTCTTGCCAAGAGATGCGCGACCACCTCGGTGTCGGTGTCGGTCTGGAACTCGGCGCCAGCCGCCGCCAATTCCTCCTTCAGCTCGGTGAAATTCTCGATGATCCCGTTATGGACGACGGCGACACCGTCGGTAAAGTGCGGGTGCGCATTGCGTTCCGTCGAGGCCCCATGGGTTGCCCAACGCGTATGGCCGATGCCGATGTTGCCGCTCAGCGGCTCTTCCTTCAGTCTCCTCTCGAGATTGACGAGCTTGCCCTCGGCGCGCCGGCGGTGCAAGGCACCTTCGGTGATCGTCGCAACGCCGGCGGAATCATAGCCGCGATATTCCAAACGCTTCAATGCGTCGACCAACCGATCCGACACCGGCTGTTGCCCAACGATGCCAACAATCCCGCACATGTTCGTCTTCCCATTGTTGCCGGCAGCTTCAGCCCACGCGAGACGGATACCCATCCGGCCGCTTTCATTGGGGATCTTGTAGTAGTATTCGGTAATATTGGTACAATTGATTGTAGGGATAACTATCATCCAGCCCATGGATGAGCCCCTGATCTAAACTTCTCGTTGCGCCTGACGCCCTCATGATCGAAAGCAAGCCCACACCCCGCGGCACGAAGGAACAATCGGCCATGCGCGACCATCCCGGCTACGCACCTGACACGAAGCGCCGGCGCTCGTGATCACGCGGTGATCGGCATGATCACAAGCACTGTAGTTAGGCAGCATCAGCGACGCATGATCGGCATCATCATCATCGGCAGCGTCGGCGCCGTCGGCATGATTCACGTGTTCGTCACGTTGATCATAATCATCGTCGCCGCCGATCCAGTTTCTGATTGCCTGCCGCTGTTGACGCGGCTTTCGCCGGTAGAGCTTAGCCCGCGATGGCCTATCATACGCTGTTAGTCGGCATGGCCGAAACCGAGAGTCAGGCGGCGCACGCCACAGAGCACGTTCAGCGACCGTTTCACTCAACGCCGGCTTTCTTGGGGTTCGTAACGGTCAACAGGATTCTCGGGGCATGAATGCACTATCACGAAAGCGTTGGTTCTCAGTGCTTCGTCCGTCTTACTCAAACCCGATTCCCGCAGCGGAAGAACTAGCCGCCTTGATGCACGGCGATAAGCTTTTGACGGCCTGAAGCGACGTTGTGGTCGTCGTTGCGGTGCTTTTCCACGCGCCTCGTCAGGCGCCGGGATTGCTCCGTTGTGATGGCAGGCGGGGGTTTGCAGGTTGCGGTCGACGGGTTCGTTTCGGGGCGTCAGCGCCCCATCGTTATGTCGCGAGTTGGGGGATGCGATCGAGGACGATGCGCAGGATGCGCTGGTCGGGGCAGAATGTCGGCAGGTGCAAGCGGATTTGCGTCTTCATCTCGACCACCCGCGCGGCGATCTTGATGAGGCGCAAACGCAGCGTGTCGAATTGGGCGACGGCAAAGCTGGAACGCTTCGGCATCGCGGCGCGCAGGCTCCACATCATCCAGTAGGCGCCGGCATGCAGAAGCCGGAACTGGTTGGCTGTGGCTCTGGTGCAGGATGTGCGGTCGGCGGCGAGATGCGTCTTCCACGATTTGGTGTGGTTCTCGGCCGCTCCGCGCCGGCAGTAAAGGTCCGCGTAGAGCGCCTTGGCCTTGCCACCGGCCAGATTGGTGACGATGAAGCGGGTGTCAGTACCTTGGGCACTGACCTCGACGCGGGCGATGATGCGCTCGACGCGGCTCCAACTGGCGGCGCCGTCAAAGAACTCCTTGAACCTGCGGACCTTGCCTGTCTTGGCCGACGCTTCGAAGCGCGCCGTCGTGCTGGCCTCCAGATCCGCGACATGCTTGCGCAGGGTCGTGGTGGGCGCGAGGCCAAAGATGAAGTCGACGTCGTTGGCGCGGCACCAGTCGATGACCTGCGGGTTGCAATAATGGCTATCGCCGCGGAGCAGGATTCGAATGTTCGGCCAGTTGATCCGGATCGCCCGCACCAGACGGCGCAGGTGGGGGCGGATCTCAGCCCCACTCGGCCGCTTGGCCGGTCGCAGGATCGCGCTGACGAACCGTCCCGCACCATCGAACACGACGATCGGCTGGAAGCCGTACTCGTCATGGTGGGCATTGAACAGGCGAAGCTGTTGGCCTCCGTGCACAGCGTCGAAGGTATCGTCAATGTCGAGTACGATCCGCTTCGGCACCTGCCGGAACGAGGCGCAATAGAGATCGACCATCGCCCGTCCCATCGCGACCAGCTCCCGCACGCCGGGTAGGTTCTCCAGCCGGCACAGCGTCGATTGCGACGCCAGATCCCGACCCGACGGCAGCGCATCCTGGGCCATCTTGAAGACCGGATCGCGGCGCAGCCGGTTGGCGTCGAAAGCCGATCATGTCCGCCAGGCTGTAGACGACCTGGTCCGGGCAGCGCGGATCGTCGATGCAACGCGCCAGACGCTCGGCCACCCGCAACCGCTTTTCCACCTCGGCCAAGGCCAGAACGCCGCTGTTGGACGACAGCATGCCGCCGTCGAAACGGGCGACGACGGACTTGCCGCCGACTGATGACAAACCGCTCAGCGGCAGCGCAAGATCGTTCATGGTAGGTGTGGTCTCCGGGAAATGGTTCGGATCGGCTTAAGCAACCAAATCCTACGTCATTTCAACGGCTTGCCCCACATCCACCAACCCCCATGAATTTGGTTAGGTTGATGCGGCGTGCCACCGCCGTGAGGCCGCGCTCGCTCAGCAGCGCGTCGAGAACGACGAGAAGATTCAGATCGAGCCCTTGAAACGCATGTCTTAGCTATCCATAGCGTGGATGCATTTGATTGGAACAAACGATTTTACCAATTTTCCGGAATGTCGCATGGACTTGGCAGGACCTAACGTGCGCCGATCACTGCCTCTATCGCGTGGCGAGTCCCTTGAGAAGAGCCCGAAAGAGGAAATCTGTCGCGTGCGGTGGAGATTGTACTGGGAATGAGAGGCAGCGCTCCGATCATGTCGAACTCTCCGACGAATGGTGGACCGGTACAATAGTTGATCGCAATGGTCCGGAGCTATGAAACATCTCGATTACATATGAGGTGCCGAGTGAATACGCTGACAGCACCCACCGTCGCAGCGTTTAGCTGACGTTTGACGACGGTTCCTATCCATTTACACGCAGATTCTTGATGTGCTGGCGCAAAAGCGGGAGGCCGGCGACTTTTCTTCCTCATCGGGCTGACGCCGCAGAAGCCGGAACTCGTCCGGTTCCTATGGGCATTGGGCTTGGTCGGTCGCACAGGCTCTATGAGGGGCAATTTTGGCAACGCGACGCGACTCGGGTTTTGAACGACGCCGAAAACGCAAGCTGGAAAGGAACAAGATGGCAGATCAACTCGCCAACGAAATAATCGCCATGATCAAGAAGCGCGCCGCGTCGGAGGGCGGCATAGCGCCTGCCACGGGCGGCGAGATAACGGCTGCCACGGGACTGACTTCGCTCGGTATCGATTCACTGGGATTGGCGGACGTTCTCTGGGACCTGGAGCAGGCCTACGGCATCGAGATCGAGATGAATACGGCCGAGGCATGGTCGGATCTCCAGAATGTTGGGGACATGGTGGAAGCCGTGCGCAGCTTGCTCGCTAAGGGGGTGTGAATGGACAGGCGCGTCGTGATTACTGGGATTGGCGGGATTTGCGGGCTTGGGACCAACGCCGCCGCCATTTGGAGAGAGATGCGAGAAGGCTGCTCCGCCATCGGCCCAATCGTCAACTCCGAGCTCTATGAATTGAGGGTCAGGATCGGTGCCGAGATCAAGGCGCTGCCGGAGCATGACATCGACGGCAAGCAACTCATCTCCATGGACCGCTTCAGCCTGCTCGCTGTGCTTGCGGCGCGCGAAGCCATGCGTCAGGCCGGACTTTCCTCCAAAGAGGGAAATAGCTATCGCTTCGGTGCGACGGTGGGCGTTGGCGGCTGCGGGTGGGATGCGATCGAGCAAACCTACCGCGCCATCCTTCTGGGCGGTAAGCGTGCCGCTCTCTTGACTGTACCCAAGGCGATGCCGGGTGCCGCTGCCGGCCAGGTCAGCATGAGTCTCGGCCTGCGCGGGCCGGTCTTCGGCGTCACGTCCGCCTGTTCCTCGGCAAACCATGCGATTGCCTGCGCGGTGGACCAGATCAGGCTCGGCCGGGCCGACGTGATGCTTGCCGGCGGCAGCGAAGCGCCGCTCATATGGGGTGTGCTGAAGGCATGGGAAGCGATCCGCGTGCTTTCGCCCGATACTTGCCGGCCATTCTCGGCCGATCGCCAGGGCCTGTCGCTTGGTGAAGGCGCCGGCATGGCGGTGCTGGAAAGCTACGAGCATGCCCTGGCTCGGGGCGCCACCATCCTTGCCGAAATTGCCGGTGCCGGCCTTTCCGCCGATGCGTCCGACATCGTCGCGCCGACTGTCGAGGGGCCGGAGGCAGCAATGCGGGCCTGCCTTGCCGATGCCAGGCTGGACGCCGAGGATGTCGACTATCTCAACGCGCACGGCACCGGCACCAAGGCCAACGACCAGATCGAGACGGCGGCGATCAAGCGCGTCTTCGGTCAGCACGCCTTCTCAATGTCCATTTCTTCTACCAAGTCCATGCACGCGCATTGCCTCGGCGCGTCCGGCGCGCTCGAGTTGATCGCCTGCGTGATGGCTATCCGCGAGAGCGTCGTGCCGCCGACTGCCAATTATCGTGAGCTGGACCCCGATTGCGATCTCGACGTCACGCCCAATGTGGCACGCGAGCGCAAGGTGCGCGTGGCACTGAGCAACTCCTTCGCCTTTGGCGGCACGAACGCGGTTCTGGCGTTCAGGCAGGTGTAGAAGCCATGAGAGATGCCTCCGGCAACATTATCTCTCGCATCCAGATGCTTGCCGGATAACTATTGTGAAGGGCGGGTCATTGACCGCCTCGGCGAATGCGGGAAGTGGCAGCGGAAGCTCGACGATCCGGGGGTATCGTCTTTGCGAAATTCTTAACTGTTGAAGCGGCTTGGACGTACCGCCGCCCCGTAAAAGGTAAGCGAGGCCCTGCGGGCTCGGCTTGAGGGTCTGAAGCTGTACACGAATGTCTGGAAGCCGCAGGGTCGGCTCTGCGCCCGTTATAGTCGCCTGAGTGCTGCCGGCAAGAAGCCACCGGTGGTCATGGCCGAGATCGTGCATGAGATGGCCCCTTCTTGTGGACCATCGGGCGAGAGGTTTCACCATCATAGCGGTCTCGAACCAACGTGCGGCACAGCGCCGGGGGCGGAGCCACCTTGGGGAACTCCCGTCGGTGGTTATGTGGCCGAGCCAGTCCGCGCGGCGCCCTCTCCGATAGGGTTAGAAGGGTTCAGCTAGCTAGGCGCGTGTCACGTTTTGTATAAGGCACAATAGCAGTGAGAAATGGAGATTGATGCCTGCGCGTTTTCGAATAAGACAATCACTAAGCTGTCAGCGGAATTACATCAGGAATTGTCTATAGCCGCCGCCCATCAGGTAGCGGCCACGTTGGATGGCGCGACGCACCTGATCGCGAAGATGGCTACCTGGATGAGACCAATCTTCTTCGACACGGCGTCTCCCGAACAGGGCAATGGCGATCTCCTGATGAGATGCTCCCGCAAGCGAGCCATCCAAAGCCTGGAGCACGAGACGCAGACGCGCTCCGCGGGGCTCCGGCGGAAAGCAAGCAGCTGCCAGGCGGCCGCAACCATTGATGTCGTTCAGGAACTGAAGGGCAGCGACATGGAACTTCAGGTGCTGCGGCTGCACGATCGCGTCGACATATAGCCGCAACGGGCGGAGAACGGATGCACCGGAAAGGGCGATCTGCAGACTCCGGCAGTCCTCCCTCAGCAGCAGGTGCTGCACGCCGGCAGGTGTCAGCAGGATGTCCTTGCAGCATGAGAGCGAAGAAAGATCAAGCGGTTCAAAATCGCGGTCGAGCCCAACCGGCTCCGCGGCCGCTCGTAGGATACGGGCGCAGTCGCGCGGATCCCAAAAAACCCTTGCCGACGTAGCGTCCGACTGTGGCGCGTCCGCGAAAAAGGAGGCTCCATTGTCTTAGGAAAGATGATCCTGTCGTCAACTCGATTATCTTCATGTCGGCCTGGGCTCCGACAATGCAGGCGGACGGTGCCATTTTGGCGTGGTCGCGCTGGAATTGTGGATTGCGCCGAAGAAACTCCCAGGCCCAGGCAGTGCGCGGCAATCGTCTGGCGTAGTGGTAAGCTTCGTGACGACGCCAGTCCGGCCAGCATTCAAGACCGACCGTCGCTTCCTTGGGCAGACCAGCATCCTTCACGGCTCAGGTGTCCACAATGCCGACGGGCCTAGAACCGGTTGCCACAGTACCGGTCCGCTCAGACGTCCCCTGCTGCGGATGCGCAAAAGGCTCGCGCGGGAAATCTCGAGAAACCCGGCCACCGCCTCCGTTTTGCCGACGGACTTGGGTTGTCCGATGCGCGACAATGGCCACGTCGCGAGGCGAAGGATCCGTTCCATGCGCGTATCCGTCACCGTTACTATCCGGGTCAGATCCTTGGCCAAGCCGAACTCGATCATGCCCGCGAAGAGCTCGTAGGTTGCCTGGGCCAGCCCGCCCGCTGCCTTGGGCGCCGACGGAGGGAGATCGAGCGCGAAACGACTGCTCTCCCATATGTCGGCAGTCGAGGGCATGACGTCAGCACCCAGCAGCACCGGGAACGTGTCGCGCAACATTGTGGGTCCGGTGCTGGGCAAAAGACGCACGCAACCGCGAATTCGCCAGTCGGATCCCCTGAGGAGCAGATAGACAGGCTTCAGACCATCAAACGGGTCTGTTTCCATCTGGTCTTCGGTATCAACTTCCCAATCGAGCCTTTCCTTGAACACCCGAAACCTGAGCCCGTGCATCTCTTTGAGCTCGCTTGCGAACTCGTTGTAAAGGTCTGGTGTTATCAGCTGCATCATGGTCGCCTCCGTGCGGGATGTGTTCCCGCCATCGAAGGGCAAAGCTGGCAACGATGCAGCCTGTAGAGGTTTACAGCTATCGTGGCAGAAGAATCAGGATCTCGCCTGGCCGGAGGCAACCAGTCGTGCAACGGCCTGGTTGATCGTTCGAACGCCAAGCTTTGCCTTGGCGTTTTCCAGATGAAAGGTCACGGTGCGCTTTGAGACGCCGAGAAGCTGGCTGATAACCCAAGCCGACTTGCCGCGCGCCGCCCATTTCAGGCACTCGAACTCCCGCGGGGTGAGCGTTACACCATCCACCACGCGATCGTCGGCGAGCCTGCGCCGGACATGGATATGAAAGTTGATGGCCACCAGCTGCAATGCTTTTTCGTAACGTGTCAGTGACCGCAACAGAGGCGGGCGGGACTCGTCGGAAGCAAAGGTCAGGGCAGCAAACCGGCCGCAATGATCATGCATGGATATCGTCAGGCCGCCGCGGATGCCAAACTCAGCCGCACTCTCCAGAATTTGTTGCTGCGAATTCGGCAGACAGTGCCGAGCGCGATCCACACCCCAATCGAAGGTATCCCAGCCTTGCAGCCCGCGCAGGATGACCGGATCAAGACTGTGGTACCGCTGTTGCAGATAACGTGATGTCCAGGATGATGGATAGTTTGAGATCAATTGCGGGGCGTCGCCGGAGGCCGACGGGTAAGTGAAATAGGCGAATAGCGGAAAATCGAAGCCGGCTGCAGCGGATGCCATTGCCTCACGGAGATCGGCAGCATCAACACTTGCAGACAGTTGCTCGACGAAGTTCTCAAACACGCGATGCATTTGAGCTTTGCGTAACCTCCGTGATCGCTCGATGCCAGGCAGAGACCTTGTTTTAAACAATCCCGGACGGATACAGGGCGTGCCGAGGACCCCGTTAATCTGGTGAAACCCGTGATATTCTGACGTTGTCTATGAGACGTGTGCCGCCGAGCCAGGCCGCGACAAGCAAGCGTGCCGGTTGGTCAAGGCTTGTCATCGGTCGCAGATCTGCCTCGTCGCGAAGTTCTAGGTATTCGACCTCGCGATAGCCTGCAGCCAGAATTGCTGCGCGCGCTTCGGCAAGCGTTGGCAGGACGGGCGAGCCGCGGGCAAGCCGCTCAGCCGTCTCGAGCAAGACCGATGGTAGCTCGGGGGCAACAGCACGCTCTGCTGGCGAGAGCCGGACATTGCGCGATGATAGTGCAAGACCGTCGGCTTCGCGGATTGTCGGACAAGGAACAATGGTGATTGGAATATCCAGGTCCCGGGCCATACGCCTGACTAGCTGAAGCTGCTGAAAGTCCTTTTCGCCAAAGAAGCCGAAGTCAGCGCTGGTCTGCAGGAAGAGCTTGGAGACGACGGTCGCCACGCCATCGAAATGTCCCGGCCGGAAGGCACCGCACAGACCCTCGCTGACACCGGAGACCGAAACGGTCGTGGCGAAGGCCGCCGGATACATCTCCTCTGCATCCGGCGCATAAAGCAGGTGCGCGCCAAGCGGTGCCAGCTTGGCGGCATCCTCGTCCTCAGTGCTCGGATACGCGGCGAGATCGGCCTGGCTGTTGAATTGCTTCGGGTTGACGAAGAGCGTCACGATCACCCGGTCGGCCTTCACGAGTGCCGCGCGCACCAGGCTGAGATGGCCCTCATGCAGGACGCCCATCGTTGGCACGACGGCAATCCTCACGCCCTCGCGGCGCCATGCGGCGACGATTTGGCGAAGCTGGGCAACGCTCCTGACAATCGGCACGCTCACGCTGCTTCTCCGCTCTTGGTGGCGTCCGCGTCGGCGGGCTTGGGCGCATCGGCAAACACGTGCTCGGCGGCCGGAAACTGGCGCTCCTTCACTTCCCGCGCATAGGCCGCGATCGCAGCCGCAGCGGCCTCCCCCAGTTCAGCGTAGCGCTTGACGAATTTGGGCCGGAAGTCGCCGAAGAGGCCCAGCATGTCGTCGACGACGAGAATCTGGCCGTCACAGGCTGCCGAGGCACCGATGCCAATGGTCGGGGTCGCCACCTCCCCGGTAATCCGGCGGGCGAGCGCCTCGGGAACCTTCTCCAGCACGACCGCAAAGGCGCCCGCTTCGCTCACCGCAAGCGCGTCGCGCCTGATGCGCTCGGCATCCCCGCCTCTGCCCTGCACGCGGTAGCCACCGATGGTGTTGATCGCCTGCGGCGTCAAGCCGACATGGGCCATGACCGGCACGCCGCGCGCGGCGAGGAAGCCGATCGTCTCTGCCATCGTTTCGCCGCCTTCGAGCTTGACGGCCCCGCAGCCGGTCTCGGCCATGACGCGCGCGGCATTGCGGAAAGCCTGCTCGGGGCTTTCCTCGAAGGAACCGAACGGCAAGTCGACGACCATCAGCGCCTGCTCGAGGCCACGGCGCACGGCCTGGCCGTGCGTGATCATCATCTCCAGCGTCACACCGAGCGTGGAGGGCAGGCCGTGGAGAACCATGCCGACGCTGTCGCCGACCAGCACCACATCGCAATGGGGATCGACGAGCCGGGCGACTGGCGTCGTGTAGGCGGTAAGGCAGACGAGCGGCGTCCCACCTTTACGCGAACGAATATCCGGCGGTGTGATCGCCTTGGTGTCACCAAACGCACTCAATGGAACCTCCTTCCCCAACGTTACCAACCGCGGGTGTCGCGTTTGCCACATTTTTGTGCAAGTGCGAAGAGCTAAAAATGGCCGTGCAGCTTTGCGGTGTTGACGTGCTGACAGGCGCGCTTACAGTTAAATCGATTCGGGCGCCCCCGAGCTGGCCAACCACTTTCGCGAACATGGACGATCAGGCAAAAGGACCCAGGAAAGACAGAGCCGCCGTCAAGGCCGACGAAGTCAAAGTGGACCTGATCGCCTTTGTCGTCGCCGTAAACGACGGTGAACCCTGTGTCCTCACCATCGGCCAGGCGGACACCCTGCCCTCCGGACCATTTGCGCTTGAGCACCGATCGCTGCAATCCGGTTTGAGGGGGTGGGTCGAGCAGCAGACCGGCCATCCGCTGGGGTATATTGAGCAACTCTACACCTTCGCCGATCGGGATCGCATCGGCGCCGAGCGCCAGCAGCGCGTCATCTCCATCAGCTATCTCGCATTGACCCGCAAGGAACAGGCAGCTGGCTCGCCCAAGTGCGGCTGGCAGAGTTGGTATGAATATTTTCCATGGGAGGACCACCGCTCGGGCACGCCTCCGGTCGTGCTGGACGTTCTGCGACCGCGCCTGATTGAATGGGCAGACGGCGTCAGCGACGCGGCCGCGCGACGTGAACGCTGGCAGCGGGCGACGATAGCCTTCGGCTTCGACGACCGCTTTTGGAACGAGGAACTCACGCTTCAACGCTATGAGTTGGTCTACGAAGCAGGCCTGGTCCAAGAGGCCGGAAGCGGACGGGACGCGACGCCGCCTCCGCTGGTGCCCAGCAAGTCTATGGTCGCCGATCATCGCCGCATCGTGGCGACCGGCATTGCGCGGCTGCGCTCCAAGATCAAATACCGGCCGGTCGTCTTTGAGCTGATGCCGCCGGTCTTCACGCTTTTGCAGCTGCAGCGAACCGTGGAGGCGCTCGCCGGCAGGCTCATCCACAAGCCGAACTTTCGCCGCCTGATCGAGCAGCAGGAGCTGGTCGAAGAGACCGGAGAGGCCACCACGGAGACCGGCGGCCGGCCAGCGAAGCTTTACCGGTTCCGCCACGCCGCTCTCGACGAGAGGGTCATCGCCGGGACAAAATTGCCGCTGGCGCGGGGTTGACATCCCTTATACTCACAGCAAGTATATGCTGGTTATTTTCAACTAGAGTATAAGCTGGAGGGGTCGATGAGCGCCATGCTGCCGACGGCCGCGTTTCTCTACGAGCGCGTCCGACGAGTGATCCCGCCGATCGAATGGCCGGCTTTCGTCGAGGATATCGAGGCGATCCTTGCATTGAAGCGCGAGCGCAACGCCATCATCCTGGCGCACAACTATCAGACGCCCGAGATCTTCCATTGCGTGGCCGACATCGTCGGCGACAGTTTGGCACTGGCCCGCAAGGCTGCGACGATTGAGGCGCAAGTCATCGTGCTGGCCGGCGTACATTTCATGGCCGAAACGGCCAAGCTGCTCAATCCGCAAAAGACGGTGCTCATTCCCGACCTGCGGGCAGGCTGTTCGTTGGCGGAATCGATCACGGCAGAAGACGTGCGCTTGATGCGCCAGCGTTATCCCGGCGTGCCGATCATCACTTATGTCAACACGTCGGCCGAAGTGAAAGCCGAGTCGGATATCTGCTGTACATCCGGCAACGCCAAGGCGGTCGTCCAATCCCTTGGCGTTCCCCAGGTGATCATGTTGCCGGACGAATATCTGGCCCAGAATATCGCCGCCCAGACGGATGTGCAGATCATCGCCTGGAAAGGGCATTGCGAGGTGCATGAGCGCTTTACACCGGCCGACATCCGCGAGTTGCGCGAAAGCCATCCCGGCGTGATCGTGCTCGCGCATCCCGAATGCCCGCCCGACGTCGTGGCTGAAGCAGATTTTTCCGGCTCGACCGCTGCCATGTCCGACTATGTCGAAAGGCAAAGGCCGGCACGTGTCGTGCTGATGACGGAATGTTCGATGAGCGACAACGTCGCGTTAGCGCACCCAGAGGTCGAGTTCATCCGGCCCTGCAATTTGTGCCCGCACATGAAGCGGATCACGCTTGCCAACATCCGCATGGCGCTCGAGCAGAACCACCATGTCATAACCATCGAACCCGGGATCGCCGGGCGCGCGCGGCTTGCGGTCGAACGGATGCTGGCAATTTGAGCGCCGATATCCGCAGCTTCTTCGGGCGGCCCATCATCGTCGGCGGCGGCATCGCCGGACTGATGACCGCGCTTCAACTGGCGCCGGAGCCGGTGCTTCTTCTGTCCAGGACGCTGCTGGGAGCTGACAATTCGAGCACCTGGGCACAGGGTGGTCTGGCTGCAAGTTTCGGCGAAGACGACGATCCAGCACTGCACCTGGCCGATACACTTGCCGCCGGGGATGGTCTCTGCGACACAGACGTGGCGAGCCGCATCCTCCAAGCCGCGCCCAAGGCGATAGAGGGGCTTGCGGGCTTTGGGGTTCCTTTCGACCGTACGCCGAAAGGTTCACTGTGCCTCGGATTGGAGGCCGCACACAGCCGACGTCGCATCGTTCATGCGCATGGTGACGGCACCGGGCGTGAGATCATGCGTGCCCTGATCGCGGCTGTGCGTTCCACTCCGTCGATTGTTGTCGTGGAGGGCGTGGAAGCGCGCCGGCTGGCGGTGCGAGAGAATGCGATCCGAGGCGTCTGGGCGAGCGGCTCGACAGGACCTGTCTTCTTCGGCTCACGGCGGGTCGTCCTCGCCACCGGTGGGATCGGGGGACTGTTTCTCGACACCACCAATCCTTGGGGCAGTTGCGGACAGGGCCTGGCGCTTGCGGCCCGCGCTGGAGCTGTCCTTGCCGACCTCGAGTTCATCCAGTTCCACCCGACCGCGCTTGACGGCCCGGAACGCCCTATGGTGCTGATCAGCGAGGCCGTCCGCGGCGAAGGTGCTGCCCTGATCGACGAAACCGGCCAGGCTTTTCTCCAGAGCGTGCCAGGGGCGGAACTTGCGCCTCGTGATGTCTTGGCGCGCGCCGTCTGGAACCATCTTGCCAACGGCCACCGTGTTTTTCTCGACGCGCGGCAACGGCCTGGCCCGGAATTTGCTCGACACTTCCCGACAATCGCATCAGCCTGTCGTGGAGCCGGCATCAATCCCGCGCGCGATCTCATCCCCATTCGTCCGGCCCAACACTACCACATGGGTGGCGTTGCCGTGGACTGCTCCGGTAGGACGTCCGTCAAGGGGCTGTGGGCCTGCGGCGAAGTCGCTTCGACAGGACTGCATGGCGCCAACAGGCTCGCCAGCAATTCCTTGACCGAGGCCGTCGTGTGCGCGCGCTGGGTCGCTGAAAGTGTTGCCGGAACGCCTGCTCGCAGAACAAAGCCTGCGTTTGCGGACGTTTACCCATCGCCCGCTCCGATTCCGGTGCGTGTTTTCCTGTCGCGCGCACTCGGCATCGTCCGGGATGGTGAAGGTTTAAAAGCAGCCGCACGTGCCTTATTGCCGCTCGCCGATAGCAAGGACGCGGCCTCGGATCCGGCGGCTGCCGGGCTGATGATCGCGGTTGCCGCACTGTTGCGCGAAGAAAGCCGCGGCGCTCATTACCGGACAGACTTTCCTCATCATGCGACTGTCGCCCGACGGTCCGAAATCACCCTCGAAGCCGCCTTGGCCGCTGCGCGGGAACTCGGACACTCGCCAAGCCTCGAAGGGGCAAAGTGATGACGCTCTCACCGCTTCCCACGGTCATGCTTGAGCCGCTTGTAAGGGCAGCTCTTCTTGAAGACCTTGGCAGAGCCGGCGACTTGACCACGGAGGCCATCGTCCCGAAGGAACGCCAAGCGGGAACCGTGCTGGCGGCGCGCCAGTCCGGAGTTGTCGCCGGCCTCGATCTGGCGATGCTCGCTTTCCGCTTGATTGATCCTGATATCGAAATCTCGGTGGAGCGGGCAGACGGCTCCAATGTCATGGATGGAGAGGTCATTGCATCAGTGGTTGGCCCTGCCCGGGCCATTCTCACAGCCGAACGGACGGCACTCAATTTTTTGTGCCATCTGAGCGGCATCGCTACAGCAACGGCATCGATCGTCGCTGCGGTTCGTGGATATGGCGCGAAGATCGTCTGCACGCGCAAGACGACGCCCGGATTGCGGGCAGTCGAAAAGTATGCGGTGCGCGCAGGTGGCGGATCCAATCACCGCTTCGGCCTCGACGACGCAATTCTGATCAAGGACAACCACATCGCCATCGCAGGCGGCGTTCGCCCGGCGCTCGAGCGAGCACGAAGACGGGCCGGTCATCTCGTCAAGATCGAGGTCGAGGTCGATACGCTGGCCCAGTTGGAGGAGGTACTTGGCTTCGCTCCCGATGCGGTTCTGCTCGACAACATGTCCCTCGCCGATCTTCGCCGCGCCGTCGCAATCGTTGGCGGCCGTGCTATCACCGAGGCTTCTGGCGGGATCGCATCCGATACAGCGCGAGCGATTGCCGCGACCGGCGTTGATCTGATTTCAGTCGGCCGACTGACCCACAGCGCGCCGATCCTGGATATCGGCCTCGACTATTGGGGCTCATGATCGCCTGAGGAACGAACAGGATCGAATCAACTGTCCTTTCCGATCGTCATCAATCAGACAGCAAAGCAAGGCAGAACCGGAGGAACAGCATGGACATGCAAACAGCGAGTCCAACGCAGACATCGCCACAGGCTCAATCCCCTGACCCTGGAGCGTGGACCCTGGAGAAGGCTCGGGCACTTCACGATGCCCCCTTCAACAATCTCCTCTTCCTCGCGCAAACCGTGCACCGCCAGAATTTCGATCCCAACAAGGTCCAGCTCAGCCGGCTGCTCAGCATCAAGACGGGCAGATGCCCGGAGGATTGCGGCTATTGTAGCCAGTCGGCGCATCACGAGACCGGCCTGAAGGCGTCGAAGCTGATGGAGGTCAGGCGCGTCATCGTCGAGGCGAAGAAAGCGCGTGACGCCGGCGCAACCCGCTATTGCATGGGCGCGGCCTGGCGAAACCCCAAGGCGCGCGACATGGATGCGGTCGTGGCGATGGTCGAAGGCGTCAAGGCGCTGGGCATGGAGACCTGTATGACGCTCGGCATGCTCGATCTTGAGCAGGCCGCTCGAATGAAGCAGGCTGGTCTCGACTACTACAACCACAACATCGATACGTCGGAACGCTACTATAGCGAGATCATCAGCACGCGCAGCTTTGCCGACCGGCTCGAGACGCTCGAGCACGTTCGCCAATCCGGCATCAAGGTCTGCTGCGGCGGCATTGTCGGCATGGGCGAGGAGCCGGTGGACCGGATCGACATGCTGGTGACGCTGGCCAATCTGCCGGAACATCCGCAAAGCGTTCCGATCAACATGCTGATTCCGATCGCCGGCACCCCGCTTGCCGACGCCAAGCCGATCGAGCCGATCGAATTCGTGCGCGTGATCGCGCTGGCGCGCATCATGATGCCGAAATCGCATATCCGACTTTCGGCCGGCCGCACCGCCATGACCGACGAGATGCAGGCGCTGTGCTTTTTTGCCGGTGCCAATTCGATTTTCGTCGGGGACACGCTGCTGACGGCGGACAATCCCGGCGAGGACAAGGATACCCTGCTGTTCCGGCGCCTCGGCATCGAGCCGATGGAACTCGAGGCGCAATGAACGGGGCACCGCTTGCCCGCTATGAGGCGACCTTGCAGGGACTGGCGCGCAAGGACCGGCTGCGGACGCTGAAGCCGCGCGCCGGCCTCGACTTCTCGTCGAACGACTATCTCGGGCTTGCCGCCTCCAAAAGACTTGGCGAAGCGGTTGCGGCGGCGATCGCGCGGGGCACGTCGGTTGGCGCCACCGGGTCGCGGCTGTTGCGTGGCAACGCGCCGGAGCATGAGGAATTGGAGGCAGACGCGGCGGCATTCTTCGGGACCGAGCGCGCGCTGTTCTTCGGCAGCGGCTACATAGCCAATTTCGCTCTGCTGACCGCCCTGCCGCAGAAGGGTGACCTGCTGATCCTCGACGAACTTGCCCATGCCAGCATGCGTGAGGGTGCACAGGCCGGGCGCGCCGAGGCCAGGCTGGCCGGGCACAACGACGTCGACGCTGTCGAGGATGTCATCACCCGCTGGCGCGCCGAAGGCGGCATGGGGCGCGTCTGGATCGCGGTCGAAAGCCTTTACAGCATGGATGGCGACCGCGCGCCGATGGAGAGCCTCGTCGCGCTTGCCGATCGGCACGAGACGTTCCTCGTCGTCGACGAGGCGCATGCCACCGGTGTCTGGGGACCGGATGGCCGCGGCCTTGCCGCCGCTTTCGAGGGCCGGGACAACATCATAGCGCTCCATACATGCGGCAAGGCGCTCGGCGCTTCCGGCGCGCTGGTCACAGCGCCGCGAACGCTGTGCGACTATCTCGTCAACCGATGCCGGCCATTCATCTACGCTACTGCGCCATCGCCGCTGATGGCGGTCGCGGCGCGCGAAGCGCTCGCAATGCTCGCCGACGAGCCCATGCGCCGTATTCAGCTGCATGAGCGGGTCGCTTTCGCGAGCCGCCAGTTGGTCGAGCGCTGCGGCGTAAAGCCCAGCGGCTCGCAGATCCAGCCAGTTGTCATCGGCGACGTCAGCCGCGCAATGGCGGTGGCGGCGGCACTGCAGGCCCGCGGCTTCGACATACGCGGCATTCGTCCGCCGACCGTGCCCGAGGGCACGTCGCGGCTGCGCATCTCACTGACGCTCAATATCGGCGAAGCCGACATTTCCGCCATGGTCGAGGCGCTGGTCGAGGTGTTGGCCCAAACATCACCGGAGGCGATATGACCCAACGCATCGTCATCACCGGAACGGATACCGGAGTTGGCAAGACCGTGTTTGCGGCTGGGCTCGCCGGTTTGCTGGACGGCTTTTACTGGAAACCGGTGCAATCGGGCCTCGACGGCGAGACCGACAGCGAGGTTGTCGCGCGGCTTGCCGGCTTGCCCTCAGAGCGCGTGCTGCCGGAAGCCTACCGCTTGCGGAGCCCGCTGTCGCCGCATCGTTCGGCCGAGATCGACGGCGTGGCGATCAAGGCTGCCGATCTTGCTTTTCCCGTCCTACCGACGCCGCTCGTCATCGAAGGCTCCGGCGGCCTAATGGTGCCGCTCAACCGGCGCACAAGGTTAATCGACATCTTCGCTGAATGGCGGCTGCCCGTTATTCTGTGCGCCCGCACCACACTCGGCACCATCAACCACACCTTGCTATCGGTCGAGGCGCTCCGCGCCCGCTCCATCCCGTTGGCGGGCATCGCTTTCATCGGCGATGAGATGGCCGATACGCAACGGACCATCGTGGAATTCAGCGGTGCGCCGCAGCTCGGCAGGCTGCCGCACCTCGATGTGCTGACGGGCAAAACACTGAGGGACGCAATGGTTGCCGGCTTCGCCTTCGCCTCGATTACTGGAGGTGACTGATGTCGCAGTCTCATGTGTGGCATCCCTTCACCCAGCACGCGCTCGAGCCTGCGATCCCAGAAATCGTCCTGACTGAGGGCGTCTATCTCCACAGGGCCGACGGCGCCCGCATCCTGGACGCCATCTCCTCCTGGTGGGTCGTCACACATGGCCACCGCCATCCCCGCATCATGAAGGCAATCGAGACAACCGCGTCGAGCCTCGACCAGATTATCTTTGCGGGCTTCACGCACGAGCCGGCAGAGCGCTTGGCCAAAGCGCTTGTCGGCCTCGCTCCCGCTGGACTCGACTGGGTGTTCTATTCCGACAGTGGCTCGACCTCAGTCGAAGTCGCGCTGAAGATGGCGCTCGGTTATTTCCGCAACATCGGCGCGCCGCGCTCGCGCATCGTCGTCATGGAGCACAGCTATCATGGTGACACGATTGGAACGATGAGCGTCGGTGCGCGTGGCGTGTTCAACGCCGCCTACGAACCCTTGCTGTTCGAGGTCGACATCATCCCCTTTCCGGCCGCGGGGCACGAGCAGGAGACGCTGGATCGTTTCGAGGCTGTGACCCGCGATCGACGAGCCGCAGCCTTGATCGTCGAGCCGCTGGTGCTGGGCGCCGGCGGCATGCTGATGTATCCAGCATCGGTTCTGGCCGAATTGAAGAAGATCACTGAGGCCTCCGGCTCGCTGCTGATCGCCGACGAGGTGATGACCGGCTGGGGACGCACCGGAACCATGTTCGCCTGCGAGCAGGCATCGATTTCTCCAGATATCCTGTGCACCTCCAAAGGCTTGACCGGCGGCACCATCCCGCTGGCCGTAACGCTTGTCACCGATGCCATCTTCCGGGCGCACTATTCCGAGGACCGGAAGAAGACGTTTTTCCATTCGAGCTCCTACACCGCCAATCCGATTGCCTGTGCGGCAGCACTCGCCAATGTCGAGATCTGGCGCGACGAGCCAGTGGCCGGGCGGATCACGGCCTTGAGCGTGATGCAGGCCGTCGGGCTTAGACGCTTTCGGGACAATCCATATTTTGCCGACTGTCGAGCCACGGGAACGATCGCGGCGCTCGACCTGCGAACCGGTTCCGCAGGTTATCTCGCCGAGATTGGTCCGAAGCTGCGCGCTTTCTTCCTCGAGCGCGGACTGCTTGTGCGCCCGCTCGGCAATGTCCTCTACCTTCTGCCACCCTATTGCATCGCAGGCGACGAGCTCGAACGACTCTATGACGCCATCGAGGAGGCCGGGGAACGCTTCGGGTCCAGGCCATGAGCAAGTCGTCGCGCATTCTCGGACTTGGCCATCACGTGCCTGGGCGCAAGGTGGCCAATGCCGAGATCGAGAGCAATCTCGGCCTCGAGCCGGGCTGGATCGAAAGGCGTACCGGAATCCGTTCGCGCTTCTGGGCAACGGACGAAGACACGCTGTCTGGCTTGGCCACGCAAGCCGGCGACATGGCTTTGGCGAACGCCGGTATTGCGCGCCACGACATCGGTCTGCTGTTGCTTGCCACCTCGACGCCCGACCATCTTCTGCCGCCAAGCGCGCCGCTGGTCGCACACAAGCTTGGCCTTGGCCGCGCAGGCGCGGGCGATCTGACCGGCGCCTGCGCCGGCTTCATCTATGCGCTCATGTTTGCGGACGGGTTCACCCGCCTGCATGGCAAACCAGCGCTGGTCATCGCCGCCAACATCCTCAGCCGCCGCATCAATCCAGCCGAGCGCGCGAGCTCAGTCTTGTTCGCCGATGCCGCCGGCGCCCTGGTGATCGGTCAGTGCGATGATGCTGATCGGGGCATTCTCGGTGCCTCGGTGGCTTCGGACGGCTCGCGCTACGGCCTGATCCAGATTCCCGCAGGAGGAAGCAACACGCCGTTCCATGGCGACCTCGACCTCGCGCAAACCCGAATGACGATGACCGACGGCCGCGAAGTGTTCGCAAAGGCCGTCGAGATGATGACCGATTGCTCGATAAGCGCGCTAGCCGCTGCCGGAGTGCGACCACAGGATGTCGACCGGTTCGTGCCGCATCAGGCCAATGCTCGCATTTTCGGCGCGGTCGGAAGAAACCTCGGCATTGCGGACCAAGCAATTGTCAAGACGATTGCCGAATACGGCAACTCTTCGGCCGCGACGGTCCCGCTGTCGCTCTCGCTCGCCAACCAGATGAAGCCATTCCAGCCAGGAGAGAAAATCCTTCTGGCGGCGGCGGGTGCGGGTCTCAGCGGCGGCGCTCTCGTGGTTGGAATCTAGCCGGCCGGCTCACGCGCGCAGGATTGGTCATGAATGGCAATAGGAGCAACAGAACCAATGCCAAAATGGCCTTCTGAAGCTCGACATGACCAAGCTGACGCAGCACGACCCGTGCGAGCCTCTGGATGAGTTCAAATGCAACACCCGTTGCACCAATCGTACCATCTGAATAAAGCTCAATTACAAAGGGTGAGCCGCCCCATATATGTCGGATACCCGACATTGTTCACATAAAAGGCTCGATGCTTACACGCTCTTTGCTGGCTGCTCTTTGCTGTCTTCTCTTTTCTCTTTGCTCTTTGCTCTTCCGTCTTGACTAGCAGGAGCCTGCGGCTTATCTCATTGCCGCGTTAGCACTCGCTTCGGCTGAGTGCTAGGCATGCTCCGGCAACGGAGCACCGTTCAACATCCGCACCAAGGAAATCCAAAAATGGCAAAGTCGAATTTCCGGCCGCTGCATGACCGCGTGGTCGTACGCCGGGTCGAATCCGAATCCAAGACCGCCGGCGGGATCATCATCCCGGATACGGCGAAGGAAAAGCCGCAGGAAGGCGAGATCATCGCCGTCGGCTCCGGCGCTCGCGACGAAGCCGGCAAGCTGGTCCCGCTGGACGTCAAGGCCGGCGACCGCATCCTGTTCGGCAAGTGGTCGGGCACCGAAGTCAAGCTCAATGGCGAAGACCTTCTGATCATGAAGGAATCCGACATTATGGGCATCATCGGCTGATTATCGGCCTCACCGTCAACTGAATTTCGGGCTTGATCGCAAGCCCCTGCCAGGAGCTAAAAAATGGCTGCCAAAGACGTAAAATTCTCCCGCGACGCCCGCGAGCGCATGCTTCACGGCATCAACATCCTCGCCGACGCGGTGAAGGTGACCCTCGGTCCCAAGGGCCGCAACGTCGTCATCGACAAGTCGTTCGGCGCACCGCGCATCACCAAGGACGGCGTCACCGTCGCCAAGGAAATCGAACTTTCCGACAAGTTCGAAAACATGGGCGCGCAGATGATCCGCGAAGTTGCTTCGAAGACCAACGACATCGCCGGTGATGGCACCACGACCGCGACCGTTCTGGCGCAGTCGATCGTCCAGGAAGGTAACAAGGCGGTTGCCGCCGGCATGAACCCGATGGACCTGAAGCGCGGCATCGACCTGGCCGTGACCGAAGTCGTCGCGGCTCTCGGCAACGCTGCCAAGAAGATCAAGACCTCGGAAGAGGTTGCCCAGGTCGGCACCATCGCCGGCAATGGCGATGCTTCGGTCGGTTCGATGATCGCTGAAGCGATGCAGAAGGTCGGCAATGAGGGCGTCATCACCGTCGAGGAAGCCAAGACCGCCGAGACCGAACTCGAAGTCGTCGAAGGCATGCAGTTCGACCGCGGCTATCTCTCGCCCTACTTCGTCACCAATGCCGAGAAGATGGTTGCGGATCTGGAAGACGCCTACATCCTTCTCCACGAGAAGAAGCTCTCCAACCTGCAGGCCATGCTGCCGATCCTCGAGGCTGTCGTGCAGACCTCGAAGCCGCTGGTCATCATCTCCGAAGACGTCGAAGGTGAGGCCCTGGCCACGCTGGTCGTCAACAAGCTGCGTGGCGGCCTGAAGATCGCTGCCGTCAAGGCGCCGGGCTTCGGTGATCGCCGTAAGGCCATGCTGGAAGACATCGCCATTCTCACCGGTGGCCAGGTCATCTCCGAAGACCTCGGCATCAAGCTCGAGAATGTCGGCCTCAACATGCTCGGCCGCGCCAAAAAGGTGTCGATCTCCAAGGAGAACACCACCATCGTCGACGGCGCCGGCAAGAAGGCCGAGATCCAGGGCCGCGTCGCCCAGATCAAGCAGCAGATCGAGGAGACCACCTCGGACTACGACAAGGAGAAGCTGCAGGAACGTCTCGCCAAGCTGGCGGGCGGCGTTGCCGTGATCCGCGTCGGCGGTGCGACCGAAGTGGAAGTCAAGGAAAAGAAGGACCGCGTCGATGACGCCCTCAACGCGACCCGTGCGGCGGTCGAAGAAGGCATCGTTCCCGGCGGCGGCGTCGCACTGCTGCGCGCTTCGGCCAACATCAAGGTCACCGGCGTCAATGCCGACCAGGCTGCCGGCATCAACATCGTTCGTCGTGCACTGCAGGCTCCGGCCCGTCAGATCGCTTCGAACGCAGGTGCGGAAGCTTCGATCGTTGCCGGCAAGATCCTCGACAACAAGGGCGCGACCTACGGCTACAACGCCCAGACCGGCGAATATGGCGACATGATCGCCATGGGTATCGTCGATCCGGTCAAGGTCGTGCGCACTGCCCTCCAGGACGCGGCCTCGGTCGCCGGCCTGCTCGTCACCACCGAAGCCATGATCGCGGAGGCTCCGAAGAAGGAGTCAGCTGGCGGCGGCATGCCTGGCGGCATGGGCGGCGGCGGTATGGGCGGCATGGGCGGTATGGATTTTTAATCCAGCCCCTATCAACTTACAGCGGACAGGGCGGCAGCAATGCCGCCCTTTCCTTGTGTGCCGAACATGATCGAAACCTTGGAGTGCGTCCCGAGGATCTCGTTCGAGCCTCACCGCATGGTCGAGAATTAGGATCTTGTCCGATCGAGCAATTCGCGGGCTCAACCTGGTCAAACCGGCGCCCCCTACGAACTGCCCGATCCTTGAGGATTCCGCTGCGCGACAATCACGATGCTTCATTCAGTTGGTAGCTATAGGCGGTGAATCATGAGGGGCATTGAGGAGCGTGGCAAGGCGCCCATCTCGGCATTTAACTCCATCGAGCGTGATATCAGGGACAATTCTCTCATCGGAACCGGCGGCTGGCGTTGAAGGACCCGGTGAATCATCCTGTTCTATAGTGGAGCAGACGCGCTCTGAGCCTCAAGATCAAGCGTTTCCTCCTCTGAGTATCCTTGATCTGCCGCTGGACATTCTCGTTGATATTGCTGAGCGGCTCAGCCCGATGGATCTGCTGAGGATTTCGCACACAAATCAAGAGCTGCGTGTCGCCGCGATGATAATCGCAACGCCTCAAGAAAGGCGGATTCAGGTTCAGGCCATCTGTGGCAGCCCTTGCAACCGCGCTCCAGCAGCGTCTCGTCGTCGTGGCCGAGGGGCCTCGTGACCCCGACGACTGCGCTTCGGCCTTGTGGGGCCTCGGAGCGGGCGTGGCAGCGCTTGCACCCGAGCTCCAGCGGCGTCTCATCCTCCTCGCCGAAGGGCTTGAGCCCAGGTCTCAGACCATTGCCCTGGAGGGCCTCGGAGCAGGCGTGGGTGGCGGACATAGCAGCCTGTCCCATACCTATGAATACGTTTGGCTGAAGCAGACCGATGGCTGCGCGTCGAAGCCGAAGCCGTCGAGTTCGCGGACAAACGGGAACTGCGCGATCTTGCTCGACATGAGCGTGTCGAGCTGGTCGCGGATCGCCGTCAACTTCAGCCGATCCAGGATTGCGATCAGCAGGTCATGATCTAGGGTCGTCATCACCAGCTCCCTCCGGCCACCGCTTCGTACTCGGCGAGTGGCCGCAGCAAGGTGGCCGGGGGTGATCTTGATCCGCTCGGCGCGCACCGGCCCTTCGAAGCCGGCAACGCCGACAAAAGGCTCTGTCGCAAACCTGGAAATGGGGTTGTGAACGGCCATTTCGGCCTGTCCGTCAGGCAGCGAGGAGATCGAAACAGCGATCGACAGACTTGTAGGCATACCTCGCCTGTCGCTTGCCCATCATGTGGATCATCTCGATGCCGGAGAGGATAACCACGTCGTTCGCATGCGACTTGAAGCCGAGCATGGATCGAATGCGGCTTGATACGCCGGTGATCCTGTTCGATCCGATTGTTGAGATGCCGGCTATTGCGGAGCGGATCGGCTTCAGCGGTCGCCGCGATCGCTGCCGCAGCCGGCTTTCAGCGTCGCAGGAAAGGATTGCTTCGTAATTGGTCTGGCTGCCGTCGATGACGATGCGCTCCGGCCGGCCATGGCGCGTCAGCGCCTTGCGGAGGAAGCGTTGGGCCGCCACCAGGTTACGGTTTTCGCTAAAGAAGAACTCGACCGTATCGCCGAGGATGTCGATAGCGCGGTAGAGATACATCCATGGCCGCGGACCTTGATGTACGTCTCGTCCAATGCCACTTGCTGCCGACCACACGCTTGCGCCGGTTGAAGCGCTCCAGCAGCTGCGGCGAGAAGTGGGCAACCCAGCGATGCACAGTGGAGTGGTCGACCTTCAACGCGTTCGGCCATCATCTCTTCCAGATCGCGCAGGCTCAGAGTGTAGGCCAGGTACCAGCGCACGCACAGCAGGATCACCGACTGGTCGAAATGGCGGCCCTTGAACATCACGTGCTCCTCCACAGCTGAGGCGTTTTTCTTGCCATGCTCGCTTACAAAAAGGTTTGCGACAGAGCCGTTCGAACCGCATGCCGACACCATCGTCAAGGGCGGCCGCGATGTCCATTATGGCCACAAGCTCAACCTGACGACGGGCAGGCAGTCTGTTCTTTCAATTTAGACCAACTATGCGGATGCCGCCTCAGTCAATTCAAGAATGTAACCAATGCCGCGCATGGTCGTGATACGTGGCGTTGCACCTGACCTACTCAGGTGTCCACGTAAGCGATAGATTCCGACTTCAAGCGCGTTGGCAGATACCTCGTCGTTGAACGAATAGAGGTGATCTTCCAACTGCGCACGAGGCACGATGCGGCCTGCACGGATAAGCAGATGCTCTAAAATACATAGTTCGCGGCGTGCGATCTTCAGAGGATGACCCGAGACGGAAACCTGTCGGCCGATCGGATCGAAATTGAGATTGCCAAATACAACGATGGGGTCGGTCACCTGTGTCGACCGGCGCAGAATGGCTCTCATTCTGGCGATGAGCTCATCGAAAGAGACGGGCTTGAGCAGAAAGTCGTCCGCGCCACCGTTGAAAATTGCAATCCGCTTCTCGAGATCGTTGATGCTACTCATAATGAGGGTTGGAACTGAATGCCCGTTGCTCCTTAGCTGTCTCAGCCAGCCCAAGCCATCGCCATCTGGCAGAGCCAACTCCAGCAGGAGAATTTCATAGGTTGCGCAACAAAATGCCCTCGACGCCTGTTCCAGGTTGCCAACTACATCAACGGCAAAACCGCTATCCCCGAGCGCAACTCGCACAGCGCGCGTAAGATCCACATGATGATCAATGAGCAGCGTTCGCATTTCACGTCCTATCAAGGTCGGACAGGTCACCGTCCGCTGTAAGACCGGGGCGACAGCGGAAGTCGCGCAACTCTTCGTAGTGTTCGTAACGCTCTTTCCGATGGGTGATCGCGGGAGCATGCAAGCCGCACGCCTGCAATAGTCGGGGATGGAACACGTGAAGACCTGTTGACGGGCTGAAACCGTCGGTCGGCCAGCCCACAATGCCACCGACTCTGCCTGCGATTTCTCTGCGCATCGATCCTCCTATGGGTTGCGTCGCAAACTCCAGCTGAGGTCGCAAGGGCAGGTTGCGGCTTTGTTCATTCAGAGGACCCCCTGGAGGCAATACCAGGAGGATTCCCTATAGGGCACTTCCCGATTTACCACCGGTCATTCCGAACCACGTTCGGCGGCTTTGAAGACACTCATTGAGCGCGGCTAGGTAAATCAGGGTACGACCTGCCGGGTGTCGATGCCGCTTTTGAAGCAGGCATCGGCACCAGCTCGGTGAGCGTCGCCCGCGCAATTCAGCGGACGCGCTCGATACACCCAGTCGAATCGTGCCGCAACTTGCCGCGCCGACAGGGCGCCCGAAGACTTCAGACTTGTGACCGAAGGTCTACGCCCAGTCCTCCTCCCATTATCCACCTCCCTCAAATCAAAGTGGACGTTCAATCTGAACAAATTACGCCATCGTATCACAAACGACTTACCGATCCCCGACGTGCTCTAGCCTTAGTGCTTGTTAAGAAGGTCGGCTACTGTCTCTCCGCGTCGCCGGGCATCGGCGGCGAGCCACACCTCCCCCACCTCATACACGTCGCCGTGGGTACTGAACGGCACAATGACGTCAATGGCAGCCGACAGCAGGTCAAGAAGCGTGTGGTCTTCCACAGCAGCTCCTTGCGGGCTGCTCTTGACGAGTGAAAAGAGCTTTTTAAAGCCTTGGACCGGATCCGCCCCATGAATCGTTGATATTGATCCCGCATGGCCGGAGACGACTTCGCTAAGGTAGGCCCAAGCAGCATCATCGCGCATCTCGCCAAGCAATATTCGATCAGGGCGCATGCGCAAGCTGGCTTGCAACAGTTGCTCGGCTGTCACCGCACCTACGCTTGCTCGGTCCTTCGGATAGAGTAACCGGACATGGTTCTCGTGCGGGATTGCAAGTTCGAGCGTGTCCTCGATACTTATCAGCCTCTCTTGCGGGGGTATAGCGTTGATCAAAGTCTTGCTCATTGTCGTTTTGCCGCTTCCAGTAGGTCCGCAAAGCAGCATCGTGAGCCGCCCGCAAACGCATGCTCGCAAAAATTGCTCCAAGTCACCATGGTCGTAGTGCTGAAGAATCGTTTCGTCCTGCCGCTCTTGGCGCTCCTTTCGTGACCGCCATTGATTCCAACGCGAGTATTCGTAGCGAGAAGAAACTTCCTTGAGTTCGGTCACACGACTTGAGGGACGCCGTATCGTCAGGCTTATTGTTCCTGAGGGAACAGCGGGCGGCAAACAGATCTGCAGCCGCTCTCCGTTCGGCAGCTCAGTCGCACAGAGGGGGCTTTGCGGTCCGACATCTTGCTTGCGCAGCGCTCCAGCGAGGATCGCGATGTCCTCCAGATCGTCATAAGATAGCGGTAGCGGATGTTTCGTGAAAACGCCGGCCTGTCGGACAAAGGCTTCCCCAGGCCGGTTGATAGCGACCTCTTCGGTCCTTGGCTCCTCAAGCCATTTCAAAACAGGGTTGAGAAGCAAACGCAATTGAGGGTCAGCCTCCGGTCGCATTGTTGTCTCTCCGGCGTTGGCGATGTTGGGGGGCTGGCGCCACGGCGATCGGTCTAAGATCGTATACATCTGAGAAATCGAGGTCCCGAGCCACAAAGATCGATACAGCATCTCCCTGGTTTTTCTTCAGAGTTGGCGGAACGTTGATCGTTGCTCTAAGGGTCGTGTCAACGGCTTGTCCGGCGTTGCTCTGGAAGCTGTTGATGCCGCTTCCTCCACCTGAGCTGCCAGCGTATTGACCGGCGGCCTGAAACGCGCCTTGAATGACGCTCATGAGCATTGCTCCGCCAAAGCGCTGCCAGAAGTGATTATCCACCGTGCCAGGCATTCCGGAGCGGCCGAGCTCGTCAGCGCCCGGCGACGCTAGCGAAACGAGGGCATGGTCAGGCGTTTCGATGCGCGTCCACAGCACGAAGACACGCGCATCCCCCTGTTGGAGACCACGCTGGATCTCGCCAATCACGGTCGTCCCGCGATCCAAAAGCACCACGTTGTTGGTGGCGCCGCGGACGTCTTTAGGTAAGACGCACTTCACATAACCCGGTAAATTTGTGTCGACTGCCGTTTGCAAAATGCAGGGAATTATCGTTCCTTGGGTAATCACGAGATCAGGGTGCGGCAAAAGTGTGGCCCGGCTTGGCTCCTGTATATCTGGCTTCAATCGCCCCGTCAGATCGCCAGCGTCTGAAATCTCATGCGAGGTCGCGGGAGCATCCCTATGGTTGTCTTCGCTCCGCTGACCGTCGTTGGGCATTTGACCGCTGCCACTGTAGGCGAAAATTGGTGTTTCCTCCGGCGGCGGATCAGCTGGCGCCGGAGGCGGCGTGGATGGCGCAGGATCTCCTGCCTGCGCCGCCTGTACGGGTGCTGGAGCTTCGGGAGCAATCTCAATCGGCACGGGGCGGAATGGCTCGGCGTCGGCGACAATTGGAGGTTTTGGCTGAGTTGGCTCGTCTTGTGTGCTGGGACGACCGCCGAGCCAGATGAGCGATAGAGATGAGATGAGAACAAGAGCAGCGACGGCCAACTTCTGCAATCCCGAAACATGCCGGCGGGCCGGCTCCGAGACCATCGATCCTGAGGCATGGACATCATGTCCCGACTGTGGGCCGGTTTCATTCATCGGCCGGGCCTTTCAAAACGCGCCACACGTCGGGTGTCACTGTACCGGTCACTGGCGCTCGTCCCACAGGGTCATAAGCCCTGTTGAAAATGGACAAGACCGTATTGCCATCTCTCAGACGCCATTCCCGGGCGACTGCGGATACTTCAACATAGTCTCCTTTGACCGTGTAATTGGCAGCGGCTTCCTTGCCGTCGGGATTGATAATGTAGAGGGAGGGTATGCGGGAATTGCTTGCGAAGCCAAATACGGTGGTAAAGCCATTATCGAAAACTTCCAGCGGCGCCAGCGATCGATCGCCCTTTGCGACGTAGTGAAAATTGCTTTCGTCCGGACTGGTAGTTGCGGCGGGCCGATTCAACAAATCCTGAACTCTCTCGTCGCGCAGCACTTTCGCCCGGGCCTGACCAAGAATCGAGCGCCTTTCTGCGTCCTTTCTCTGAGCAGCAGCCTCATCAGCAGGATAGGTGAACTGCACACTGTAGTATAGGTCAGGTTGCTGCTCATCGAGTTTTGGCATCGCTCTCGTTGAAATACTGAAGACGTATCTCCGTGTACCGGACTCACTCTCGGCCAGCACGATGACCGGCTGCGGCGGGAGCATCCGGCTAGCCTTAAAAAAGAGATAGTTGGCGCGCGGGAGCGCAGCCAGGTCTTTGCTATTGGAAACGGCCACGGCTGCGACTGTCTCGTTGGCCGCGAATGTGACAACCAGCGTTGCCCCCACTGCGGTAGACAGGCGCACCACTTCGTCAGGACGGTAAGCCAGGTAGCGCATGCGCGCATCATGCTTGCCGGCAAGTGGTGTGTCTTCCGCGGACGCTTCCATCGTTAAGAAGAGTGAACAGACCAGCGCGAGAAACGCTCTTTTTGTCATGGCTGCACATAGCCCAGGTTCGATACGCTATCTTCCGAGCTTTGATAGGAAGTGACGAGTAGACCTCCCGGATTGGTGAGCCTCGATTGCCCAGGCAGACCCGTCAAGCGCTCGTAGCGGATGGTAGCTGTCCAGGTGGTCACTATCGGCATCTGCCCATCGACAACAAGCGTACGTTTGTAACGGATCTGTTGAACGTCCGGACTGATGTCGTTTGAAGAAATATGCCCGACCTCGAGCTTGCCGCGTTTGCCGACCGTGACTTGCGGCGAGGTGGGATTCGGATAGTTGAAGAAATCTTGATATTGCTGTCGCACAGCCGGCGCGCTGAAACTGGATACGAGGTCATAGGCGTATTGGGCTGTATCTGCTGTGTACCCCTCGCGCAGGCGTACATATTCCCACAGCGAAGCATTTATGACGGCTCGGTCTTGGGTTGCCGGCAGTCGAGAGACTGACACTTCGCTGTCGACGGTCCCATCCGGCCGGACCCAGAGGAACACAGGTACGAGCTTGGCCAACGGGACCATGGCAGCAATGGTAAATGCCTGGGCAACATTTCCTAGGACCGCCGCTGCGGCAAAGGCTATCAGGGCCTTTGACAGGCGCCGCGCAGACTTCGCTCGTGAAGTTTGAAACGCTTCCACCTTCTTATAGTGGGCGGCTAGCGTTTCTCTCTCCACCAGAAGGGCATGTTCAGGAACTTTCACTTTGGCTCTTCCGCGCATTCGACCTGAAGATCCTCAGGGGTGGTTTCCCATTGTCCCACGTTCAGTTGGAATGGGGCACCCGCGCATGTCGCAAGCCCATGGCTCGTCTTGCAGGCGGCCAAAGCGAGGATTGACAGAAGTAGGCAATATTTCATGTTTTTGGCACCGAGCTTGTCGATTGATTAACCACCCGCCGTTTTGGCAAAGTGGCGATTGAGGCTGTTAAGAGGTCGGTTCGCACCTCCCCAAGAGCCGCCGGCGATGCTGCTGGCGATCGTCGGAAGCGCGACGATCAGAGCGTCACCAGCTAGGAAAAGCATGTCGAGCTCGTAAAGCCCGATGATCTTGGCTGCTGTCGTGCCCGAGAATTTGATCATCAAAAGCATGGCTGCCAGCGAGACTGCTTCGGCAGCGATTACTATCGTTGCAACGATGTTGAGGAGGAGAAGCAGCAGCCCGTACGAGAGCAGTTGGCCGATCCATCTGGTGGCTATGTCTCGAGTGTGATCAAAAAGGTAGCCTACAAGGACCAGGGGGCCGATCGTCAAGAGCACCTTCGTCAGAATTCCAACGGCATCGTAGATCTCGAACGCTGTCCACAGCGCGCCGTAGAAAATCCATTGCGCTCCCTCGAAAGCAAGTATGTCCTGGCCGTTCATAGGCCCAATTTCGGAAGCAATCAGCTGAAAGACATACTGGCTTGAAGCAAACATGAGATCGAGCTTCTGGGGGATTCCGATGAAGGGCAAGTCGCTGCCACTGATGTCGTGAGCCAACCTCGGAATCGTGTCGTCGAAGAGCGCTTCAATGTACTGCTGATAGTTGGCCTGCCCTAAGATAAGGGCGACGACAATCGACACCATGATTACGCGCGAGATACCCCCGCGCGCATCGACTTGACCACGCATGACCAGACAGCCTTGGATTATTATCCAGAGCGTGACACACGCAACCAGAGGCGCACTGACCGCCGCTTGGACGTTTTCAAGCACTTTGTGCAGCCCGGACGTGAAGGCCCCATGAAAGATCGTGTGTATAGTCGTGAATGGCGCGGGAATTTTGAAATTCATGGCGTGAGCCTGATGTGTCCCTGATCAGCGCAGCTGAGCCTGATGAACTCTGTGTGGTTTACGGGAGGATGCTAAACATATTAGCGGTGTCCTGATGTTCGCGACGCTGCGTGGCGGCCTCCTCCACGGCGTGAAGGCTCCCTTGTGCAGTGGCCATTGTCAGCAGACTCGTGGCCTGGACATTTTGGATCATCGCATCGTGAATCTGCTTGAGGACCAGACCGTTGGTCACGGTGGCCTGCATAATATTTCCCGAGCGGGAAAGCTGACCAAGCGTGCCGGCGTTATCCTTAAGGCGCTTGTCCATCATGCCCAAAGTGTCGGCTGCAATAGCTGCGGCATTGGCGGCTCCGGCGATTTGTCCCTGTAACAGTTTCGCTTCTGAATCGGTGCCGTTGACTATCCGATTTGGGTCCTTCGCAATGTTACGGGCCATAATCGAAGCTGGCGCCCGAGCATCAAACATCTGCTCCTCCAGCTTATTGCTCGACGGGTAGTGATTTCCTTGGTTCAGTGAGCTTAGCAGTCCCGTGACAGCGAATGACGACGTTAGAATTGTCACCATTTCAATCGTGGTAGCGAGCGTCTCGATTGACCTCTCAAGGATCGCCGCATTGGAAAGCGCTGTTAAGGTCGCTTGTGTTTCTGTTACAGGGTCGCTGACGATAAATTGCGAACGGGCCTGTCCGTGAAGCAGAAGGGAAGCAGCAAGGGTCGTTACTGCAAGTTTGGCAAATTTCATGAATATTCCTCCGTCAGTCTTGAACTTCGTGGTACCGGGCCATGAACTTGTCGAGCCACCCACTTGGGGCGTCTCCGTGCTGGTTACGAAGCTGGTCGGCAAAGCGCACTGTGTTGGCCCGCCCCGAGAGTACGGCTACGTACTCGCGCATCTGCCCAAGATCGAATTCGCAGACAATACTCCCGCTATCGCGCTTGAGCAAAAACTTGCGGCTGCCGATTGCCATTCCCTGGCGGATTGCCTCGAACTCCTGCGCAGTGCACTTCAAGCCATCGACATACGCAGAGCGGTCCGCCGTCGGTGATGGGTAGAAAATTTTCGTCATACATTGCGCAACGAGACTAGCTCCGAGAGGCGATTCCAGAACGTGTTCAGGCTGCTGCGTTGCGAGTATCAACATGCCGTTGTTTTTGCGGACCGTGAGCAAGAACTTGTCGATAACGGCCGAGAATTGGGGGTTGAGTAGATAGAATCGAAATTCGTCGCAGCTCATGACGAACCGACGACCATCGACGATAGCGCCCACTCGATGCAGAAGGTATGCGGCGGCCGGTGCACAGACCTCCTCATATTCCAGGAGCTGCGTCATGTCGAAGCCCGTAATGGAGGCATCCAGCCTTACTTCGTCCACGTCGCCGTCAAAGGCCCATCCAAGCGCCCCCCCTCTACACCACCGCTGCAGCCGTGCTCCTGCGCCCTCGGAGGGGCTGTGCAATAGGAACTCGCGCAGGCCCGCAAGTGAGCGCATAGGGGGTTCGAACGAAAGCTGACGAACAATGCCGCGTTCCAGCCGACGGCTTTCCTCCGGCGAGATCGGACCACGGCCGTCACTCTCGATCAGGGCCATCAACCACTCGCGCAGAAAGTCCCGGGAGGCGGAGGTGTTGTCCAGTCCACGCAGAGGGGCCAAGCCGCTCGGAGCGCCTCTGCGCAACGCAAGATATGTCCCTCCCGTGGCTCGCACCAGCAGTTCACCACCCCGATCCTTGTCGAAGAAGACGATCGCACCATTGCGATCGACCAAGCTTTGCTCAAGCATCGCGAGGACAAAGGTCATCAGCGTCGTCTTGCCTTTGCCAACGGGCCCGAATATTGCCGTCATGCCGACGTCATTCTCATGGGGGATGTAGTCGAAAGAAGTTCCACCGTTTGTGCGAAAGCGCGCAACAGCATTGCCCCAGTGGCCGGAACTGGAACCGCTTGGGAAGTTCTCAAATGAGACGAGCCCGGCAAAATTGTGTGAGGTGATCGCCCCCGGGCGCGTGCGCCACCTGTTGTTCCCCGGAAGTTGGGACCAATATGCGGCCTCCATGCCGATGCCCTCTTGGACGATAACGGCGCCCGCGTCGGCCAGCCGTGCGCGGGCACTTGCTGCGCGATCTGCAAGGCTATTGAGGCTGTCGGCATAGACGCACAGGCTCAGATGATGCGAACCCATCACGAATTCGTTGCTTGCCAGTGCGTCCTCTGCCTCGGCAAGTTCATTGATCTGGGTGAGAGCCTTGTCGCCGGCACTCGTCATCTGGCTGGACTTAAGGCTTAGTTTGGCATGAGCTTGTGGGCGAGTGAGGAAGGAAAAGCTCTGGCTCAGGACAAGCGGGAAGTTGGCGGACAGCAAGGAATTTAGCATGCCCGGCCGCGTCGTCGCCGGATATTCACGGAACGAAAACAATGATCCGACGGAGCTATCCCCGGGCCTTCGAATCTCAAGCGCCCGCTTCCCGCAGATGACCTGGTCAGTGTAGATCGAGGCGCCAAGTGAGCCGGTAACCATCGGAACCGGAAGAAACCGGCAAGTCATCATGAGCCGAAGCGCCTCGCCGATTTCCGTGAAGAGCACGTTGCCTTTCTCACGAATGCCCAACCGGCGCAGACCGTAACCGCCGAGTGCGCCAGCAGTGATGTGCCAGAGGTCTTCCAGGCTCCGCATTTGGGTGGCTAGATCGTGCTCATTCCGTCTGCGGGACTTGGCAATCCGCAAGCCGATCTTGCCGATTGCGGTGCGGGGGGACACGATCAAAGTGAGGAAGTGATCGTTGCGAAAGAGCTTTCCCGACAGCACACGACGCTCGTAGGCCTCGCTCAGACTGCCAGCGAATGCACTTTGAAACTGGCGCGGCGCCGGCGCCGGCACATCGTTGTGTCTCACAAGATGAGCGTATATCGAGACATTGTCATCGGCGATGTTGCGCAAGAGAGTGTTGAACGCGCGGCAGCGCGAGTTGCGCATCTCAGCGTCTTCCAAATCAAAGGGCACACCGTTCACATGTGCCATGGCCATGATCGATCCGTCTTCCAGAAGGACAACCTGATCGCTTACGTGACCAACATACGGAAGGTAGATCTCGCCAGACCTCTCGGTCCGGCCGCTGGCGCCGAACATTACACCATTCCTCTTCCGCGTTTCGGCACTCTGATCGGATTGGCGCTGACGCTTGCGCCTCCCCAGACCGGCCCGTCCACGCTTCTGCCGGCCGTCTGCAAATAGAGCAGCACGACGGTTGCCGCGTTATAGTCACGCTCAACAACCAGCCGTGCTCCGAACCAGAGTGGCACGAGAACGATTTCGTAGAGCGGGTTCTGAAGGATAATGATAACAAGCCCAGCCAACATCATGAGCAATCCGGCCAGCGTCAGCGGCACCCCCAGAAACAGTGCGGGGCGCGTCGCCGCCACATAGAGGGTGCTCACTTCCAACCGGTCGCTCATCAGCCGCCGCCTATGAGCGCCTTGCCCAGGAAGCTGGCCCCGAACATGATGACGATCCCTCCAACGACACCCGCAACCAGGCCAAGTGAAGCACGACCGAACATCCAAGAGATACCGATGGCTACGAGCCCGAGCACGGCCAGTGATTGTCCAAAGGGGCCAAGTATGAACGTGCAGATATTCTGGACCATCTTGGCAGGATCCGTCCCTCCGGTCACCTGAGCCGCGGCTGGCCCGCTGTAGAAGACCGTCCACGCCGCGCCTGCAGCAGCGGCCGGTACATATTCAGCCGCCATGCGCAGCATGGAAAAAGGCGAAGGAACACGCGTTTTAAGCGCACGAAGTATCTTGAGTGGCGTCATCATTGCATCTCCATGTTTCAATCGAATACGAGTTTGTTCGGGTTCGCGGGTTCCCGTGCTTTCGCAGCCTGGCTGCCTGTCGGATCGGAGGGATCGGCCCCGGAGCGGTCCGGCTGATACGAGCCCCAGATGTCCCAAGAATCTTGGTTGGGCTGCTTCTTTCTATTGGCCTGTTGGCTCTGCTGGAGCAGAGGCGGCACGGCTTTCCGACCGGGTGCCTCAAGGTGCGGCACATCTCGAGCAGTCGGCTCCAGCGTTCTCTCAAGGAGACTTGAGATGTCCTTTGCGGCCGACTCGACCTTGCGTACATAACCGTTGGCGAAGCCATGCGTGACGTCGCCCGTGTTATAGGCCGAGATGGCACGGCGAAGCGCCAGTTGCTGTGCCACAGCAGTGGTGCCGCCGGCATATCGGCTTTCAAGCAAGTGGGCGGCAGCCGAAAGCGAGGCGCAGGGCTCGAAAGCCCTTTCCGGCGTGAGATTGAGCATGGCAAAGTTCTTGCTGTTTATCTGCATCAATCCAACATCGACAGAATGTTGTGCTTCGAGGCGTTCCTTGATGCCCCGCGTGGCTTCCAGGTGGTCTATCCAGCGAAGCTGCTCACCTGTGGTGTTGTCATGAGCCACCAGCGTTTCAAAGCCACTTTCAATCTTGGCAATCGCGGCGAGGGTGGACGGCGCAACCCAGGGGGCGCATTTGCGCGACAGGCTGCGGAACTCACGCGGAGAAAGTGGCGCGGGCTCGGCTGGGAGTGACATGGATGTCATCAGGACGATGGCCAGCGGCCAAGCTGCAATAAACATTCCCTATCACCTACCTTTCCAAGCCGCCGGACGGGTTCTGGCCCTGTCCGGCACGCGCTTATCGGGGAGGTTTGTTACTGTGTGATGTTCAAGTTCAGCTTTTCGGTTTCAACTGAAGCAAAGACCGTGTTCGTATCAGCGTGGGTGAGCATCTTGCGCATGCGTGGGTGGCGCGGGCCCGATCAGCCAGCGACATCCGGAGCATCTTGGTACAATGACTCCTGTACAGGATTGCTCGTCCCGGCCGTCCGTTGCTCCTGGAGTGTGGGCCGCGACTTCGGCGTCATGGATGGTACTTCTGTCAGCGCCAAGCCAAGGACAAAAATGGGGAGCTTGGCGGGTTTGTTCAGGCTCGGGATCACCGTGGGGAATCGACGAAGGCGATAAAGCAGCCCAACTTTGCCGGTATGCTGCCGGTCCTCAAAGAGCAGCCATGCGCGGCCCTGCACACTCAGATCATTGCTTGAGACGCGAGCTCGTCCGCGAAGCTGGCTCGAAGGCGCAAATCCGCGGGGGAGAGGGTCAACTGGGAAGACGTGGCGGCGCAGCCCATCCTGGTGCGAGCCTGGTTCAGCTGTTCCCGCCGTCAAAGGGTGGATCATGCACAGTCCCATCGGCAGAAATCCGCACGTCATTGACGGAGTCCGACGGCGCAATGGACAAGCATAGTGACACGCTCAAGATGAAGGAGTTGCAGTAACTGAGAAATGTTAGCCCGGACGTTCACCGCAACCGGCGACCTGCCGGTCGCCCGAACAGCATTTGAGGCCGCCGGCCACCTTGGACGAAGCCGGCTTGGCAGGAGACATACTATTTGGCACAAGGCCGCTGCAGCGAATCACGGTCTTCTTCCGCCGACCGCCTATCCGATCAAGCCAAACGCCGCGCTGCTCAACCATGTCCGAGCTGGATCCACGAGCCGGAGGATATCGAGATGATCCAGGTCCGCAAACTCCAGGATGACCAGGATGCAAGGGCATAGCAGGAAACCTGGCCATCCATGAGGTCAAACTCGAGTGATATTGGCAGGCCTGCACCAACGGGGGAGCTCGAAGCGAAAAAGCGAAGGACCGCACGGCAGGGTCATGTCGGCGCTTGAACCTGTCTGGTGGCCACGGGCTGCCTTGGTGCGGTCAATTCGCTGGGGATGAAAAGACCAGGACGAGCACGGCCTCACATTGGCCGCACGCCACGGCGAGTGGTATCAGGGGCAGCTGTTCTGGGTCCGTGCCCCAGGGTTGCTCGGCAACAGGTTTAGACAAGGGGATTCAAGATTGAAGGTGTGCCGTTGAAACATGTTCTTGTCATTGACGATGATGCCGCAATGCGGCGCCTCATCGCCGAGTATCTCACGATGCATGCCCTGAAGGTAACCGCAGTCCACGATAGCAAGCAGTTTGACTATGTTCTTTCACGTGAGCCAGTCGATCTCGTGGTTGTCGACCTTAACCTAGGCCGGGAGGATGGACTTGCGATCGTCCGCAATCTGGCGACAAAATCGGATGTTCCTATCATAGTGATCAGCGGCGACCGGCTTGATGAGGCGGAAAAAGTGGTTGCACTGGAGCTCGGCGCAACCGATTTCATTCCCAAGCCTTTCGGGATGCGCGAATTCTTGGCCCGCATTCGAGTAGCGCTACGCCAGCGCATTTCTAGTCCACGAACCAGAGAGCAGCGCTCATTTCGCTTTGGGGCCTGGAAGCTCAGCGTGAAGCAGCGGCGACTGATCTGTGCGGAGCGTGGCGAGGTCAAGCTTACCGCATGTGAGTTCAATCTCTTGATCGCATTTCTGGAGAACCCCCGCAACGTGCTATCCAGAGAACGGCTTTTGCTCGCGAGCCGTGTGCGTGGAGAAGAGGTGTACGATCGAAGTATCGATGTCCTAATCATGCGCTTGCGCCGAAAGCTGGAGGCTGATGCGGCCAACCCTCGCCTGGTCAAAACATCCCGTGGCGCAGGGTACTTCTTCAACGCTGACGTAGACGTTAGCTACGGAGGCACGTTGGCCGCGTGACAGTGAGCTATGCTGGAGATTGGGGTGACGAGGCTGATCAAGTCTTCCAACAGTACCAGCCTGATCAATTACGGCGAGAGCTACCGGTCCGGAGATCGCATCAGCCCCTCTCTGCATAGGCACGCGGCCGCCTGAATTGCCGATTTCGCTCAGCTGCTGCTGAATGGCGACGGCTTGCGGCGTGTTCAGGGCCCTGTGCGTCTCCGCTGGCCACAACAGCGCTGGGGAATGTTCATTGTTGGGACGACTCACTCGGGTGGCAGGTGGTTGCCCTGGTCAAGCGCATCCGGCGAAGGGCGGATCTGCTGTTCGCTGGCAGCCAAGACTGGGGGCGGCGGCCCGAACTCCGGCGTCCCAGAGCTTGCGAAAGCCTCCGACACGCTTCTGTTGAGGTCATCCCGTCCAGCGGGCATCCCTGGGTTGCTGAAAAAAGACGAGGCGGCTTGATGATCCTGCCCTCGCTGAAGCACCTCGCGAAACCCCTGTTCCAGTCGCAGAAGCTCCTCTGGATCGGTTGGCGGCTCGTCAGCTCGACCATCGAACAGCGGCCGGAGCGCCTCGGACACGTGCTGCTCAAAGCCCACTCGCCGGGCCTGGACCGCTTGCCCGTCTTCCAAGCCGGCGTCCTGCACCTGCGACAAAGCTGTTACACGGGATGGATTACTATTTCGCGGGTCCATACTAGCCTCACATCAAACTGTATCGTCAAAGTCCTGCGCCAATTCACACAGCGGGTCATCGAGTTGAGATTCTGCGGAGAGCGCCTCCTCTGCTCCCATCAAGGGCGCCGGCTCCGGGAGGGCGCCTGTCTGGCTTTCAAAGATGCGTTTCAGAATGCGATCCGAGAAATAACGCACCTTCCTCAATTTTAATGGTGGCAGACCTTTGATGAGAACAATCTCGTAGTCGTCATCGAGCAGCCGAACCTGTTCGGGACGCAATAGCGGTGCACCTTGATGTGAATTCTGAATGTTCCAGTCGAACGTTCGCGCCTGGCTGTGGGAAATCGATTTGGCTTCAAACGTGTATTCACCGATGGCCTTGGAAATGTAGTTCGGAGTCTCGTCATCAGCCGTGGCCATGAACACTTGCAGTCCGGTATTGCTGAGAAAATTCTGCTTGCCAGCCTCTCCATAAGCCCCCGTCAGTGCCGAAAGGCTTTGGATGATGAGCATGAAACGCCCCTTGTAGCCCGCGATAGTCGTGATTGCGGTCTCGATCGCCTCCAGCTTACCCAAGTGCTTGAACTCATCGAGCAGGAAGAGAACCTCGTGCTTTTCATCCCGGCGGGCCAGCGACCGCTGCAGAATTGAAACGATTTGCTGAAAAAACAAGCGTATCAAAGGCGCGATCACCTCAAGGTCGTTCGGACCAACGCAAAGATAGATGCACGTTCTGCGACGGCGAAGATCATATACCGAAAAGTCCGAGCGACTTGTAGCCGCCTTTACAGCGGGATCCGCCCACAGGTTGAGCCCGCCATCGCCGAGCACGGAAGTGTAGGAGGTTAGGATTTTGGTATCGTTCCCCGCCATGTCGTCGAAGATGCGTTGTGCCTCTTTGTTCTGGGTCTCCATGGCGAGTCGCGCGAAGAGCTTAAACTTCTCCCCCGGCTGGGCGAAGAGGTCATAGACGGCGCCGATTGTTGGCGTGCCCCGCTCGATGCAGGCAAGGATTCCCGCGACAAAGATATCTCGAGCGCCGCTGACGAAACCTTCCGCGCCCTCCCCCTTGGCCGTAATCAAGTTTGCGGCCAAGCGGCGGGCTTCGGTGAATTGCTGCTGTGGAGGCAGCGCTATAAGATCCAACAGCGGATTGTAGCAGTTTGTGCGCCGCTCCGAATCCAGCGGCGCGAATTTAAACACGTCGTCACCTGCCGCTTTGCGCGCCCTCGAGGTGAGCTCAAAGAGCTCCCCCTTGACGTCCAGAGCTATCACCGAGCCTTTGAATGTAAGTAGCGTTGGAATGACTATGCCGACGCCCTTGCCAGCGCGGGTCGGTGCAACGATGAGGCTGTGAGGCTGCTCGCCATTGGTCAGGTAGTAGCCAGGCCAGAAAGGGCCACTTGTCTTCCCAAACACCGGCCCTGTCACGCCACGGTATCGTCGCAGATATCCCGTGCGTCGCATTTCATCCACTCGAGCCCAACGAGCCGTCCCGTGGTGTTCGAGCTTGCGGCGCAATACGATCTGCTGAATCAGCAAGACGACCGCGGACGTCGAGAGCACGATAGCCGCGCCCCGATAGAAAACGGGGGTTGCGAAACCCAAATAGAAGGGCGTCTCAAACCAAAAGGCACGGACATCAAACGCCATCAGAGCCTCGCCGCTACCGCCGTGGCGGAAGGTTGCGTAAAGACTTGCCGCACAGAAGCCCACGGCGAGTGAGCACGCGATGCTAATGGCTATGTTGGGGGGCGTCGTTTTTGTTGAAAGCATTGTTCCATTGCCGGATTAGCCGTAGCTAATGCTGCGCGTGCTTCAGAGACCGAACCGACGTCGCGCGATGTCGCCGCTCGACAGATCGATGCCGCAGCGGGTGGTGCGATGCTTGCAGCGCATCACCCGGCAGACGTGGTTTTTGAAAGTTACACTAAGCAGGTACCTCAACGGCCAGCGAATTGGAAACGGCAAGGCCGTAAACGGAATTCGGGAGAGAAAGCGTCACTGTACCATGGCCGAGACCTCAACGGCCGGAGCGATCTCTGCTTCTGGTGGCCTCCATTAGGTCCTCTCGGGCGTGATTGTAGGTGTGGCTTATGGACTGCCCGACTTGAGCACCCCGCTGCAGCTGTTCATAGGAGGTTTGCGGGCTTACTGTATCACGGACTGCAGCCTCAATACCTGCTATGTGGCCGTCCAGATTCGCACTCCGTTCCTCTGCTGCATGCTGCGGCGGCGGCATGTGCGGCAAGATGTGTTGCATGCCGGGAACTGAGTGAGCTTGGGCCTGTTGATTTGCGTCGAACTGGTGATACGCGTTGAGAATAGCATTGGATGCTGTCAACTTGACATTGACATCCGGATCAGAAGCCAATCCAATGGCCTGATCAAGAATGCGAGATTTATTTTCGTCATTAAACTTACTGAAGTGTGGCGCAACGTAAAGAGCTCCGAGAGCTTGCGACGACGGCTCCATGTTGCCAATGCGATTAACAATAGCATCTTGCATCCCTGGCGTTAGGTAATGGCATACATTACTGACCGCTCTGACTTGCTGCAACGCTACGTCATCCGGGGTGTACCCCAATCCGGCTGTTAATTTCTCGGCCAGATCGATGGCTGATCGTCCAAGCTGATTGGCCCGCCTTTCAAATCTCGCGAGGTCAGTTTCTGGCCCGGCTTGAGTGCCCCGAACGGCTGTTCGCTCGTGCGTCCCGAGGCCTTTGAAGCCCCCAAGATTTCGCGCTGTATCGCGCGGGTTAGCGGTTACCAGCCGTTCTGCAACATCGCTCAATGGCCCCTCTGGAACGTCACGGAGGCTACTGCTCCCCACGCCTTGAGATGATCTTGCAGCTGCGCGTGCCCGTTTGTTATCGCGATCCATTGCTCGCCTCCAAAGTAGTTATTCTACCCAATGAGGGTACCACCGAAGCTTGACCTGCTAAACCGATATGATGTTACAGTTGTAGTATGGCAAAGGGTTCCCAGCTCTGTGGGTCTGCCAAAAGCCCGTCTAAGACGAAGAAAATACGATGAAGTTGGCATCAAATGCGATGTGAACCGCCCCGGGCTTTTCGGAGGCCGTTTCGTTTGAGTCACGCGGCTATGGCTGGTTCATCCAACATGGCGTAGTAGCGTTCCTCGGCTTCGGCCGGCGGGATGTTGCCGATGGGCTCCAGCAGCCGGCGATTGTTGAAGCAGTCGACCCATTCGAGCGTGGCGAACTCGACGGCCTCGAATGAGCGCCAGGGTCCGCGTCGATGGATCACCTCGGCCTTGTAAAGACCGTTCATCGTTTCGGCGAGAGCATTATCGAAAGAGTCGCCGACACTGCCCACCGAGGGTTCGACGCCGGCCTCCGCCAAGCGCTCGGTGTATCGAATGCTGACTATTGGGCGGATTCAACCGGTCGTCGCAACACCAAGGGATTGGAGGTTGCAATGACGGTTCACCAACGCGCTTCAGATCGGTGCACTCGAAAGAAGCTAGATTCGCCCGGGCGTCCGCCTGCCTGACAGCGTGAGAATCGCTTCCGGTTCTGGCAAGCTATTGCCTTGGGACGTTCGAGCGAGGAGGCCGCACTGGATGCCGGTATATCAACGCCTCTTGGTCCGCGCTGGTTTCGGAGTGCAGGAGGGATGCCGCCAACGCATTTGGCGCCGTGGGCAAAGCCGCCTTCGGGGCGATATCCTTCTTTCGGGAGCGCGAGGATATTGCGCTTGAGCTTGCCGGGGAATCGGCATCCGGGCCATTGCGCGTAAGCTAGGTCGGCCGCCGAGCACAATCTCGCGGGAGGTCAGGCGCAATGCCGCGACGCGCAGCGGCAATCTGGATTACCGGACCAGTGCCGCCTGATGGCACGCCGATCGTGCGTCCCGGCGGCCTCCTGGCAAGCTGGCGGTCAATCCGGCTCTGCGTGAATATGTTGAGGAGCGCTTGGCTAGCAAAGTCACCAACCCGCATGGCGCCTCATTCGAGGGCCCCAAGGTGGGTATGGAAAATGCGGAGGGCTGTTCACCGGCAGAGCCGGAGGTGGTCGGCAGCCCTGGAGCCCCGAGCAGATCGCTAAATCGGTCTTCAGATCGATTATCCAGAGGATCAAACCATGCGGATCAGCCACGAGACGATCTATCAGTCCTTGTACATTCAAGGACGCGGAGCATTGCGCCGAGAACTGACCGCATGTCTGCGTTCAGGCCGAGCGTTGCGCGTACCGCGCGAACGGGCCCGAGTGCGCAACAAGCCCTTCATTGGAGACGCCGTTATCATAAGCGACCGTCCGGCCGAAATTGCCGATCGGGCTGTCCCCGAACATTGGGAAGGCGACCTCATCCTTTCGGAAGCTCGGCGATCGGCACGCTCGTGGAACGAAGTTCACGCTTCACAATGCTGCTTCACCTGCCGCGCATGCATGGCTATCAGCAGAGCCTGCGCATCAAGAACGGTCCACCACTTGCCGGCCACGGCGCTGAAGCAGTCCGCAGAGCCATAGCCCGATCCATGGGCAAACTTCCCGAGCAACTGCGTCAGTCGCTGACTTGGGACCATGGAGCGGAAATGGCGCAGCAGCCGACCTGCGCATCGACACCGGGCTCGAGATTTACTTCTGCGATCCCCAAGCCCGTGGCAGCGAGACTCCAACGAAAACACCAACGGCTTGCTGAGACAGTACTTTCCAAAGGGCACGGATCTCAGTCGGCACACAGCCCGGGAACTGGACGCAGTCGCCCATGCTATCAACACAAGACCGCGCAAAACGCTCGGCTGTAAAACACCTGCCGAAGTCCTCGACCAGCTCCTTGGGGGACAGTATGATGCCGGTGTTGCGACGACCGGTTGAATCCGCCTTGGCTGCCTCTATCCCTGTGATGGATGAGCCCGCCTCCCTGCACGGGCCGCCGATCATGGAGCCTGTTCCAGGGCATCGAGAACGAAGGCTGCATGCGCCGTCCGGCTCACCCGCCAGCCGACGATCCGACGGGCATAGGTGTCGATGACAAAGGCCACATAGACGAAGCCCGTCCAGGTCGCGACGCAGGTGAAGTCGGAGACCCGCAGCATGTTCGGCGCCGGAGCATGGAACTGGCGGTTGACGTGGTCGAGAGGGCAAGGTGCGGCCTTGTCGCTCACCGTAGTGCGGATCGGCTTGCCGCGGACGATGCCTTCGAGGTCCATGGCCTTCATCAAGCGGGCAACCGTGCAGCGGGCGACGTCGAAGCCCTCGCGACGCAACCGCCGCCAGACCTTGCGAACGCCGTAGACGCGGAAGTTCGCCTCAAACCGTCGGACCTCATCCTTCGAGGCTGTATCCCATCTTGCCCGAGCCGACAGCCGGCAGGGGTCGACGCGCTTGGCGACATGGTCGTGGTAGGTCGACGGGGCGATCGGCAGCACCTTGCAGATCGGCTCGACCCCATGCGCCTTGCGGTGATCGTCGATGAACGCGATCGTGGCCTGAACCGGCGGTCGAGCTTCGCCTGGGCAAAATACGCGGAAGCCTTGCGAAGGATCTCGTTGGCCTGGCGAAGCTCACGGCTCTCGCGTTCCAGAGCCTTGAGTTTCGTCGCCACATCCGTAGGCACACCGACTTGCACGCCACTGTCGCGCTCGGCCTTCTTCACCCCTCATGCAGCGTCTGCGCCGTGCAGCCGATCTTGGCGGCGATCGATGAAACCGCCGCCCACCGACGTATGCTCGCGTTCGTGATCCAGAACCAGCCGCACCGCGGGGGTCCGGACCTCGGGAGAGAACTTGTTGGTCGCCTTCCTTGTCATGGTTCCACCTTCTCAGGAGTTGGAGCCTCCGATCAACCCGGGGCGGTACACAAGAAGGGTCACGGATCAATCGAGGCGGGAACCCTAGAGAATCAGCCCTCAGAGCCTTTGGTAATAGACCGACCCCTCGCACCTGTTTGGGCTGGGTGTACAAGTCAGGTTTTCATCAGGTTCGACGAGTATGTCTGGCAGTAGAGCGCGACCACTTCCGTGCCCGCCCGCTCGTCTGGCAGACACACACAGGAGAAAGATATGCCGTCAGCTACAAGCAGCGCCATCGTTTCCTGCCGCAGATCATCGCTGATCCGGTCTGGCCCTCCATCAGGTTCCCCTTGAGCCTGTGTCTCGTCGAGGAAATGGCCCGGGAGCGGGATGGTGGTTTCGTATGAGACAATCCGCCGGTGCGGCAACAAATGCGGTCCGCATACGGAGCCATTACGTTGCGGCACTTGATATTGCAGTGCAGCAAAGGTAGAGGGCCGCCCCTTATCGGAGTGTCGTCCATGGTCCTTACCAATACTGGTAGCGAGGCAGAACCCGTCGAACAGTCGAGCCATCCGGCAATCGAACAGCAAAGCCCCAAGGTGCTGATGCTAGGCGCGCTCGGCGTTGTCTATGGCGATATTGGCACCAGCCCGATCTACGCGTTCCGTGAGGCGCTGGTGGCGTCGTCGGGCGGCAATGTCGCCGAGCGCGGCGATATCCTCGGCGTGCTGTCGCTGATCATCTGGTCGCTGACTATTATCGTCACCATCAAGTACATCATGTTCGTGCTGCGCGCCGATAACGGCGGCGAGGGCGGCGTGCTGTCGCTAATGGCGCTAGCGCGCGGCAGTTTCCCCAAGCGGTCGGCGGTGATCCTGGGCATCGGCATCGTCGGCGCCTCGCTGTTTTTCGGCGACGCGGTCATCACGCCCGCGATTTCGGTGCTTTCGGCCGTCGAAGGCATGAACGTCGTCACGCCTGCTTTCCAGCCTTATGTGGTGCCGCTGACCCTGGTCATCCTCGCCATGGTGTTCGCGGTGCAGCGCTTTGGCACGGGTGGGGTGGGATTAGTCTTCGGTCCGGTGACCGCTGTATGGTTCCTGGCGATCGGCCTTTCCGGTCTCAACCAGATCATCGCCGACCCGGAAATCCTGTGGGCGATCAGCCCGCATTACATTGTCGCCTTCCTGATCAATTCGCCCGACGTCGCTTTCGTCACCATCGGCGCCATCTTCCTTGCCGTCACCGGCGCAGAAGCGCTCTATGCCGATCTCGGCCATTTCGGATGCAGGCCCATCGTGGTCGCCTGGCTGTGGATCGTGTTTCCCTGCCTGCTGCTCAACTATGCCGGGCAGGGCGCTTTCGTGCTGGCGAAGAACGGTCACGTCGGCCACCCATTCTTCGAGATGAACGAAGGCTGGACGCTGATCCCGATGGTGGTGCTGGCAACCGCCGCGACGGTTATCGCCAGCCAGGCGGTGATCTCCGGCGCCTTCTCGCTGACCCGGCAGGCGGTGCAGCTCAATATGCTGCCGCGTCTCGAAATCCTGCACACCTCGGAACGGCAGTCGGGCCAGATTTACATGCCACGTATCAATCTGTTGCTGGCGCTGGCGGTGATGCTGCTGGTGGTCGGTTTCGGCGAATCGAGCAAGCTCGCCTCCGCCTATGGCATCTCGGTGACCGGCAACATGCTGGTGACGACGGTGCTGCTGTTCGTCGTCATGACGCGCATTTGGAAATGGCGCCTGTGGGTGGCGGTCGCCATGACGGCGCTGTTCGCGTTCATCGACATCGGCTTCTTTGCCTCCAACATCGTCAAGGTGTTCGAGGGCGGCTGGGCCTCGCTGGCGGTGGCCTTCACCATCGTTCTGGCAATGTGGACCTGGGTGCGCGGCAGCCGCTATCTCTTCGACAAGACCCGCCGCAACGAAATCCCGCTCGATTTCCTCGCCGGCAATCTGTTGAAGAAGAAGCCGCAGCTGGTGTCGGGCACCGCGGTGTTCCTGACCAGCGATCCGCTGAGCGCGCCGACCGCGCTGATGCACAGCCTGAAGCACTACAAGGTGCTGCACGAGCAGAACGTCATCCTTTCGGTGGTGACGGCACCGCAGCCGGTTGTGCCCGACAGCGAGCGGGTCAAGATGGAGACGGTCAACGAGTTGTTCATGCGGGTGACGCTGACCTTCGGCTATATGGAGCAGCCCAACATTCCGCGCGCGCTGGCGACCTGCCGCAAGCAAGGCTGGAAGTTTGACATCATGACGACATCCTTCTTCCTGTCGAGGCGCTCGCTCAAAGCCTCGCCCAATTCGGGCATGCCGGTGTGGCAGGACAAGCTGTTCATTGGCCTGGCACGCACGGCCGCCGATGCGACCGAATATTTCCAGATCCCGACCGGACGCGTCGTCGAGATCGGAACGCAACTGACGATTTAGGGCATGCTGCGGTTGAGAAGAATCGGTGCTGTCACATTGATTGAGCGGTAAGGAAAATCAGGTAGCAGCGCGCCCGGCACTGTAAGTTTCATCGGCTTGATGCAGCGATAGCTGGCCGGGACGGCTGTGACGCTGTAGCGACACAATGCATGGCGGCGTTACGCAGGTCTCGATGTTGAGCCGATGACAGCGCATTGCAGGGAAAGTGGAGCAGGTCGGCAATCGGATCATGGATGGAAACGAACCGCTGAAGCTGGCGTGCCGACTTGAAGCGTTTCATGATCCTTTCGCGTCGTCGGGTGGGCTGGTGCGAATTTTCCGCTCGATTATTCAGGCCTGTGTGCGACCGGTGTTCGACGCCGGGCATGAGGTCGCGCATGGCGGCATCATAGGATCGGAGCTTGTCGGTGATCATGATCCGTGGTGTCTGCCCTTGAGCCTTCAACCTGTGCATCAGACGCTTTGCCGCCTTGGAATTTCGGCGGCTTTGTACCAGCACTTCGAGGACGAAGCCGTCCTGATCGACGGCACGCCAGAGCCACTGCTTCTTGCCACTGATAGCCACGACACATTCGTCGAGATGCCATTTGTCGCCCATGCAGCCGGCTGACCGTCGCTTGATCTCTCGGGCGAAATTCCGTCCGAATTCGGTCTGATGCGTGACGATGATGCCGCGGGCCGCCAGCATGCCCTCAACCATGCGCAGGCTGAGCGGAAAGCGAAAGTAGAGCCATACCGCGTGCGCAATGATCTCGGGGGAAAGCCGTGGCGACCATAGAGCGGACCACGAGCAACTTCTGACATGGCCCAATGTACGCACATCTTCATAAGCTGTCGGTTGACTTTACGGTGCCGCGCCAAGCGAGCAGCATCCGGCCGGCGGGGCCGACCCCGTCTCCCGGCCGTGAGCAGAACGGCATCGCGCAGGCGCTTCATCCTCGACGCGGCCAGCCTGCTTTGCCGTTACCGCCGCCGCCGAAAGCGCCAGGCGTTGCCGCCAGGCGCCGATCCGCCGGCAGCGGTTCGTCTCCACCGATGATCCGATTGCCAACCAGTTCCACTATCTCCCAATACCTGCGTAACGCCGCTATGCAAATCTGGAACAAAATCGCGTATGTCGCCGCAGCATGACAGCCGTCCCGGCCAGCTATCGCTGCATTAAGACGCTGATATCTTTACACTGCCCGCACGCCTCTCGCGCGCCAACGGCCAGTCGGTGTCGCGAATTGAGGCGCGCTGAAGCCGTCCGGCTCAGCCGATCATGGCGCTTCGGTTGCCGGGTTCGAGGTCGTGGCCTCTGCCGCTGCGCGATTCTAGCATTTGCGCCTTGGAGAGCTCTGCTTCAGCCTCGGCGAGGCATGGCTCGGCTGCGGTTCTCTGCCGCAGAAGGTCCGATTGCGAATTCTTGACGTTGTCACGACGTAGGCGAGCGGCCTTGGCGAACGTCGGATAAGCGAAATGATTGACATCGGAGATGCCGGCCTTCGTTTCCTCGGCGTTTATCTGGAAGTCCAGTTCTCGCGCCATGCGTTCGAAATCGGCAATCATCATGTCTAGCTGGTGCAACTGTCGCCGCTTCTCATTCACCTGAAATTGCTTCAGTCGGACCAGACTACCTCGGGGCTTCATGACTCGGTACTCCGGTACACATTTCGTCCAATTCAAACCGCTCTCTCCCCTTAACGTTAGGCCTACAGCGACTCTCACGTTTTCTGCTGCGAGCGGAAACATATTTTCCAAAATCCTTGCCCGATGGCTATGAGTTCAATGGCATCGACAAGCATGCGAGCGGGGGACTTAAGGGGCGGTAAAAAAAAGGCGGAATAGGGCGATTTTCACAATGTCTGCATATGAACGCGTTGGGACCTGCGGCGGCTTGACACACAAAGCAATCGTCAAGATTTGCGACATGGACGCCGGGGGGCATGAATACGCCCGCCGTCAGCTACACGCCCCCCGATTTCCGCCGCCTATTATCGCCCACGCGGTCTGGCTTTATTTCCGGTTTCCGCTGAGCCTGCGCCTGGTTGAGGAAATGCTGCTGGAACGCGGCATCGTGGTTTCGTATGAGACAAGTCGCCGTTGGGGCATCAAGTTCGGGCCGGACTGCGCTCGCTGCTTGCGCCGCAAGCCGCCGTGCCGGAATGATGTCTGGTACCTGAACGAAGTGGTCGTCACCATCGCCCGGCAAAAAGCTTTGGTTGTGGCGCGCCGTCGACCAGGATGCGTGGCCAACCATGCCTCCTTTGGACACATGGCCTGCGCGAGGCAGAGCGCGACCGACAGCGCCGATGGCTTCTCAAGGGTGAGGCAGAAGCCGAGAATGCAGCGCGTGGCCACGTCGCTAACGATCGTAAGATATGCGCGGCCGATGAAGGTTCCACCACCGTCGACGACCTCAACGAAGTTGATGTCGGTGGGTGTGTGATCGATCTGGCAGACATCCAGCGGGTGCGTGGCATGGATGTAACCCGGCCGCGCCTTGAGCCGTTGAAGATGCTTCGGGTTCGCTGATCTTTTCCTCGCGATCTACTCGGGGCTGAACAGCGAGGGTATGCGACGCGCGACGGTGAGATAGATGGAGTGGCCAGGCCGGCCTCCTCGCAGCGAGCCCGGACCTCGGCCACGACGGGAGCGAGCGGCGGAGCCTCCAGCACGAGCCACTGCGTCTTCACGATGATCTCCTCGATACCCTGGTCAAGGCGCTTTTTCCGAGTCCCCTCCCCGTCGCGCAGCAGCGACGTCACGGTCCGGTCGATGCGGTAGCGCGCCAGCAGATTGTAGATCTGGCGGGCGCAGCTCCGCGGCGGCCCGCTCGATCGGCGCCTGACGGGGCCCCGCACCATCGAGGATCTTATCCAGCTCGCGGGCTACACGACGTGCCGCGGACCATGCTTCATCGGAGAGAGATGGGGAAGGAGTTGCTTTTCGGTTGTGTAATCGGTTCGGCAAATGACCAATGAAATCGTTAGCGGAAAATCGGGGCTGTCGTAGCGCTAAAACCTAAACAACACCTAACTTTTCCCTGTTTGAAATCGGGAAGTAAAAGCGACACCGGTAAACCAGCGAGCCATCTCCAATATGTGAATTGTGGATTGCTCCTCGACGGGAGCTGAGGGGCGGCTCCGCAAGCCTTACGACGCTCTTTGCGAGCCGTAGCTGCCGAGCTGGCAAAAGGCCGGGCTACGTCGCGCCAGCGCAATCGGCGCGCAGAAAATTAGGCCTACCCGCTTCGGGACCGCGGACCTCGTCAGCTTCTCGTAAGTATGCCCGAGTAGGTTGCTCAGCTGATCTGTGGACGTGAGGCTAGCGTGAACCGGCACAAATTTGACCTATCCAATGTAACAGCTTGGCGGCAGGTGCAGCCCCCGGCATCTCAAGAGCAAGCGGCACAGGCCGGGCAAGCGGGCTTTGAGCAGCGCTTGGGCGAGGCGCGCCGAGCCGCTGCCCAAATTCCGGCCCCCGGCGTTCCGGCTCTGCCAGACCCGTTCCATCCTCATCCGTCTCAGGGAGACCTGAGCCTCATCGAAGCCGCGGCCCCATGGGAAGCGCAGCCCATGATGCAAGGGAGCGGACAAGAACACGCCGCGGCGCCGTACGCCGGAGGCAGTGGGTCGATGCTAGGTGCCTCGGTGCTGCAGCCGGGTCACTCAACGGCGCGCCATCTTCATGCGCCGGATTCGTCAGTGGTTGATCTGAATCCCGCACCGGTCGAGTTGCGTGACCATGCTCGTTCTGTGCCGGCGGCGGTGCAGCCAGATCCTTCAATAGTGGTCTCCGGTCACGACAAGCGTCCTCTTTATTCCAACGATGCGACTGTTGTCGAAGGGCTGAGGTCAGCACTCTATGCCGGTAAGGTCGGGGAGCGCTCGGTCAAGCGCCATGTAAATTCTCTTCTCGGCTTCGGTCGTTGGCTCTTTGATAATAACAGGCCGGGATTTGCTGCTCGGCTTGACGCGCTGGATCAGGATCTCAAGGAGTACGAGAGCAGGGTCGGCCCCTCGGAGTACGAGAGCAGGCGTGGCCCCTCGGACGTGGCTAGAGCAGTGGGTCGTCTCAAGACGTGGGCGGGCGGAGCGCCAGTGCTGGGCCGCGCTGTCCTGACTCCCGACCCTGCCGACGCCGCGCTCATCAGAAAATACACAGCGGCTCTCATCAAAGAGTACAAGGCAGCGTCTGCGACCGAGCCGAATCCCGCTACCATTCAGACCTATGGATCTGCTCTTAGACGTTTTAGTCAATACCTGGTTGAAAACAACAAGCCGGGGATTGCGGCTCGGCTTCACGAGGGGTCGCTGGATGAAGATGCCAAGCGCTATATGAACTCCGGTGGGATCAGTGCACTAGCTCATCTCCGGAAGTCCGAACTCAGGCGCGAAATTGCCCTTGCTGCTCGTCCGGAAGACGCAGTCGGCATGGAGGCTCGTGCCATTGGGGACGCCGCTGCGCAGCATAGCGGGCCGCAGAAGGCATTGGGTCGGCCAGAGAAGCTCCCTGGGAAAGCTAATGAAGACGGGCGGGTGCTCGGCGCATTGCAATTGCTAGGCGACCAACATATCCAGAGGGATTACCAGCTCCTGGAGCAGGAGTTGCAGGGGAACAATCCAGAACTCGCCGCCCGGACGCGGTTCGTGGATCCCCTCGTAGCCCATTCTCATCTGCGCTTCGGCTCCGAGAGCGACAGGCTAAGCGCATTCCAGCGCATCGTCCATAATCAGAACGGTAACGACACAGCCGACTTCCTGTTCGTGCCAGTGAGCGATGCCGGTACGACTCGTGAGGAGCGCGGCACCCATTGGTCGCTGCTATTCGTTGATCGCCGCGACCGGGCACGGCCGGTTGCCCATCATTATGACTCCGCCGGGGAATACAATAAAGAGCTTGCAAAAGAGTTCGCAAAAAGGCTGGGCGCCCGCCTGGACTCACCCCGCATGGCCCAGCAGAGCAACAGGTGGGATTGCGGAGTCTACGTGGTGGACGGCACGCGGGCGCTGGTTGGGCGATTGCAAAGATGGCAGCCAGATGACCTGAACCTCAACAACCTCGTCGTCAATCGGCAGGCACTACAAGCCCGACTCATGGGTGACGATACATCTGGAACGGCAAATTATCTCACGAACTTTGAACTCATGGACCGACACGCCCGAGAAGCGGTTAAGGAAAGCCCCGTTGGGACGGGGGACGCCGCTGCGCAGCGCAGCGGGCCGCAGGAGACATTCAGTTGGCCGGAGAATCTCCCCCTTGGGGAAGCTAATGAAGACGACGCTGTTGTGGCATCGTCTTTCGTGCCTGGGCACCATCACCAAGCCTCGGATCCCGCAGGGTCCTTTCGTCCCCTGAGCTGGCGCGACGGCGACCAGCGCGCGCTGGACGAGCGGATCGCTGCACAGGACAGGAGCAACCAGCTACCAAGCGAGGAGGTCCTCATCAACCGTGAGCATGATACAGCGGAGTTGAGACCAGCGAAGAGGCAAAGGACCCTGAACAGTCGTCTGCAGGACGTTGCCACTGAGCCGCAGCTGAGCGAGACCGGCAATTCAGGCGCTCGCGTGCTGATGCAGGCCCCCACCCATCAAGTGGGTGCATTGCCATGGGAGGCGCAGCCCATGATGCAAGGGAGCGGACAAGAACACGCCGCGGCGCCGTACGCCGGAGGCAGTGGCGAGCACCTGGCACCGCATACCGGAGGCAGTGGGTCGATGCTGGGTGCCTCGGTGCTGCAGCCGGGTCACTCAACGGCGCGCCATCATCATGCGCCGGATTCGTCAGTGGTTGATCTGAATCCCCCCGCACCGTTCGAGTTGCGTGACCATGCTCGTTCTGTGCCGGCGGCGCCTGCCGGGCCAGCGTTCGCCAGGGCTGAGGAGACGCCTTCCGCGGTTGGCGAGGCCGCGGTGGCCGAAAGGCTGGCTCGGTTGCAAAAGCAGACGGTCGACGCTGATTTGTCGGGATATTTCGACTCGATTCCGCACGCGGACCTTCTACGATCGCCATGGGAGGCGCAACTCATGACGCAAGGGAGCGGACAAGAACACGCCGCGGCGCCCTACGCCGGAGGCAGTGGGTCGATGCTGGGTGCCTCGGTGCTGCAGCCGGGTCACTCAACGGCGCGCCATCTTCATGCGCCGGATTCGTCAGTGGTTGATCTGAATCCCCCCTCACCGTCCGAGTTGCGTGACCCTGCTCGTTCTGTGCCGGCGGCGCCTGCCGGGCCAGCGTTCGCCAGGGCTGAGGAGACGCCCTCCGCGGTTGGCGAGGCCGCGGTGGCCGAAAGGCTGGCTCGGTTGCAAAAGCAGACGGTCGACGCTGATTTGTCGGGATATTTCGACTCGATTCCGCACGCGGACCTTCTACGATCGCCATGGGAGGCGCAACTCATGACGCAAGGGAGCGGACAAGAACACGCCGCGGCGCCCTACGCCGGAGGCAGTGGGTCGATGCTGGGTGCCTCGGTGCTGCAGCCGGGTCACTCAAGGGCGCGCCATCATGATGCGCCGGATTCGTCAGTGGTTGATCTGAATCCCCTCGCACCGTTCGAGTTGCGTGACCATGCTCGTTCTGTGCCGGCGGCGCCTGCCGGGCCAGCGTTCGCCAGGGCTGAGGAGACGCCCTCCGCGGTTGGCGAGGCCGCGGTGGCCGAAAGGTGGGCTCGGTTGCAAAAGCAAATGGACGAACCAGTGCATGATCCCGGCCCTCAAGTGGATACATCGCCATGGGAGGCGCAACTCATGGTGCAAGGGAGCGGACAAGAACACGCCGCGGCGCCCTACGCCGGAGGCAGTGGATCGATGCTGGGTGCCTCGGTGCTGCAGCCGGGTCACTCAACGGCGCGCCATCATCATGCGCCGGATTCGTCAGTGGTTGATCTGAATCCCCCCGCACCGTCCGAGTTGCGTGACCCTGCTCGTTCTGTGCCGGCGGCGGTGCAGCCAGATCCTCCAATAGGGGTCTCCGGTCCCGACAAGCGTCCTCTTTATTCCAACGATGCGACCGTTGTCGAAGGGCTGAGGTCAGCATTGGAGAGCACGGTCAAGCGCCATGTAAATTCTCTTCTCGGCTTTGGTCGTTGGCTCTTTGATAATAACAGGCCGGGATTTGCTGCTCGGCTTCACGAGGAGTCGCTGGATCCGGATCTCAAGGAGTACGAGAGCAAGAGTGGCTCCTCGGACGTGGCTAGAGCAGTGGGTCATCTCAAGACGTGGGCGGGCGGAGCGCCAGTGCTGGACCGCGCCGCTGTCCGGAATCCCGACCCTGCCGACGCCGCGCTCATCAGAGATTACACAGCGGCTCCCATCAGAGAGTACAAGGCAGCGCCGACCGGGCCGAATCCCGGTACCATTCAGACCTATGGATCTGCTCCTAGACGTTTCAGTGAATACCTGCATGAAAACAACAAGCCGGGGATTGCGGATCGGCTTCACGAGGGGTCGCTGGATGAAGATGCCAAGCGCTATGTGAACTCCGGTGGGATCAGTGCACTAGCTCATCTCCGGAAGCCCGAACTCGGGCGCGAAATTGCCCTTGCTGCTCGTCCGGAAGACGCAGTCGGCATGGAGGCTCGTGCCATTGGGGACGCCGCTGCGCAGCATAGCGGGCCGCAGGAGGCATTGGGTCGGCCAGAGAAGCCCCCTGGGAAAGCTAAAGACGGGCGGGTGCTCGGCGCATTGGAATTGCTAGGCGACGAACATATCCAGAGGGATTACCAGCTCCTGGAGCAGGAGTTGCAGGGGAACAATCCAGATCTCGCCGCCCGGACGCGGTTCGTGGATCCCCTCGTAGCCAATTATCATCTGCGCTTGGGCTCCAAGAGCGACAGGCTAAGCGCATTCCAGCGCATCGTCCATAATCAGAACGGTAACGACACAGCCGACTTCCTGTTCGTGCCAGTGAGCGATGGCGGTAAGACTCTTGCGGAGCGCGGCACCCATTGGTCGCTGCTGTTCGTTGATCGCAGCGACCGGGAACGGCCGGTTGCCTATCATTATGACTCCGTCAGCGGATGGCATGACCCGCTTGCAAAAAAGCTCGCAAAAAATCTGGGCGTCAGCCTGGAGACCCGCGTGGACTCACCCCGCATCGCCCAGCAGAGAAACGAGGTGGATTGCGGAGTCTACGTGGTGGACGGCACGCGGGCGCTGGTTGGGCGATTGCAAAGATCGCAGCCAGACCTGCCAGACGTGAACCTCAACAACCTCGTCGTCAATCGGCAGGCACTACAAACCCGCCTCAGGGGTGACGATACATTCGGAACGGCAAATAATCTCACGAACTTTGAACTCATGGACCGACAGGCCCGAGACGCGGTTAAGGAAAGCCCCGTTGGGACGTTTCCCCAGCAGATCAAGCGGCTCGGCCAGTCAGCGCCAGACGTTGCTCCCGGGGACCCATTTAAATTTCAAAGTCTTGAGAGCAAGGGGGACGCCGCTGCGCAGCGCAGCGGGCCGCAGGAGGCATTCAGTTGGCCAGAGAATCTCCTCCCTGGGAAAGACGACGCTGTTGTGACATCGTCTTTCGTGCCAACTGGGCACCATCACCAAGCCTCGGATCCCGCAGAGTCCTTTCGTCCCCTGATCTACGGCGACCAGGGCGCGCCGGACGAGCGGATCGCTGCACAGGACAGGAGCAACCAGCTACCAAGCGAGGAGGTCCTCATCAACCGTGAGCATGATACAGCGGAGTTGAGACCAGCGAAGAGGCAAAGGACCCCGAACAGTCGTCTGCAGGACGTTGCCACTGAGCCGCAGCTGAGCGAGATCGGCAATTCAGGCGCTCGCGTGCTGATGCAGGCCCCCACCCATCAAGTGGGTGCATTGCCATGGGAGGCGCGGCCCATGATGCAAGGGAGCGGACAAGAACACGCCGCGGCGCCGTACGCCGGAGGCAGTGGCGAGCACCTGGCACCGCATACCGGAGGCAGTGGGTCGATGCTGGGTGCCTCGGTGCTGCAGCCGGGTCACTCAACGGCGCGCCATCATCATGCGCCGGATTCGTCAGTGGTTGATCTGAATCCCCCCGCACCGTTCGAGTTGCATGACCATGCTCGTTCTGTGCCGGCGGCGGTGCAGCCAGATCCTCCAATAGTGGTCTCCGGTCACGACCAGCGTCCTCTTTATTCCAACGATGCGACCGTTGTCGAAGGGCTGAGGTCAGCACTCTATGCCGGTAAGGTCCAGGAGAGCACGGTCAAGCGCCATGTAGATTCTCTTCTCGGCTTTGGTCATTGGCTCTTTAAAAACAACAAGCCGGGATTTGCCGCTCGGCTTAACGATTCGTCGCTGGATCCGGATCTCAAGGAGTACCAGCGCAAGAGTGGCTCCTCGGACGTGGCTGGGTCACTAGGTCGTCTCAAGACGTGGGCGGGCGGAGCGCCAGTGCTGGGCCGCGCTGTCCTGAATCCCGACCCTGCCGACGCCGCGCTCATCAGAGAGTACACAGCGGCTCACATCAAAGAGTACAAGGGAGCGCCTGCGACCGGGCCGAATCCCGGTACCATTCAGGTCTATGGGTCTGCTCTTAGACGTTTCAGTCAATGCCTGGTTGAAAACAAAAAGCCGCGGATTGCGGATCGGCTTCACGAGGGGTCGCTGGATGAAGATGCCAAGCGCTATATGAACTCCGCTGGGATCAGTGCACTAGCTCATCTCCGGAAGTTCGCACCCGGGCGCAAAATTGCCCTTGCTGCTCGTCGGGAAGACGCAGTCGGCATGGAGGCTCGTGCCATTGGGGACGCCGCTGCGCAGACCGCGGCACAAGCTCATGGCCACGCAGGAGAGCAGGGACCCATCTCTCGAGCTCAACAAGTCGCGCCAGCGCCGTTTGAACGGCACTTGGGCAAGAAGCGCGAGGCCCAGGACGGACTGACGAGTACACTTGACAGGAGCAACCTCGTGAACAGCGGGGGCGTCATCATAAACAATGAACATTACACAGCGCTGTTGAGACCGGCGAAGAGGCAGAGGACTGATAATCCGCAAAGCCGCGCCATGGGGCGGCAACTGAGCGAAGCAACCACGACGTCCATCAGCCAAGCCTCCGATGAAGCCCGAGCGGACCTAATGGCTTCCTTCAGAAGCAGGGAGCGCTCCGACGCGGGGCGTTGAGCTCCATGGCTGGGGTCAAATCGCCAAACCGACGCAAATTGTCGGACAGGGGAGGCCGCTGAGCCTCATCCGCTTCGATGAGAGCGGCGTCGGCGGGTTCTGTCGCAAACTTTTCGGAAAGGTCATTTGCCGCAAAAAATCGCTTGCGGCATCGCGACGAGCACTGAAGTCGATCAGCAGCCGCAAGAGCCAGTATGTCAGCAACCGGGCTCGAACACATCTCAACCGGTGAAAAGGTTCTCGAAGTCCGCGAGGCCCCCGCGGCGGCCATCATCATGTACGCGTTGCGGCACCTCGAAACCGCTTCCCTTGGCGTCGGATCAATCGTGTTGAATCAGCAAGCCTGGCCCCAGGAGGCGGTTTCAGGTGCATGGCGCAGTACTATTCACAAGAGGGTGCGAACGGGGCATAGCGTGCGCACTCGAAGGCGTCAGCGGGAGCGTCAGCTACATAGTCGATAACACGCGCTTTTTACCTCGGTCTCGGCTCGCAACGATGGATTGCTAACGGCGAACTCATGCTGGTCGGCAAGGCGATACTGGCTGGAGCATCAACTCGGCCGACGAGAGTGGCCACACCATCCTAGACAGGATCGGCCGATATGCCCGGCATCGCCGCTCTGCAAAAAGCACAGCGGGCATCCAGACGTTGCCGGGTTGACTATGGGTGTCCGAACCGCGAAAAGAGGCCGCTCTTTCTGAGTGGCGTGGGCCGGCAGTCTAACCCCAAGCCCCCCGCCCGGGCTGCCGGCGCGCTTCTAGGAACATCGAGGTAGATGACGAGACTCCGAACTACATTTCCAAAGCTATCGGTGGATTCACATTTCAAGCCCAATCGATTTCCTACAGCCAAGCGCGAAGGAACGTTCAGAATTCACATCAAGGTGCACCGCTGTTGCGTCCCGAACAGGTGCGGCTGCTCAATGACGAGTACGAAATCGTTCTCATCAAGGTCTGCCACCATTAAAATTGAGGAAGGTGCGATATTTTTCGGATCGCATTCTGAAACGCATCTTTGAAAGCCAGACAGGCGCCCTCCCGGAGCCGACGCCCTTGACGAAAGCAGACGGGGGGCTCTCCACAGAAAAACTCGATGAGCCGCTGCGTGGATTGGCGCAGGACTTTGACGATACAGTTTGATGTGAGGCTAGTATGAACCCGCGAAATAGTAATCCATCCCGTGTAACAGCTTTGTCGCAGGTGCAGGACGCCGGCTTGGAAGACGGGCAAGCGGTCCAGGCCCGGCGAGTGGGCTTTGAGCAGCACGTGTCCGAGGCGCTCCGGCCGCTGTTCGATGGTCGAGCTGACGAGCCGCCTACCGGTCCAGAGGAGCTTCTGCGACTGGAACAGGGGTTTCGCGAGGTGCTTCAGCGAGGGCAGGATCATCAAGCCGCCTCGTCTTTTTTCAGCGATCCAAGGATGCCCGCTGGACGGGATGCCCCCAAGGGAAGCGTGTCGGACGCTTTCGCAGCAGCCGGCTCTAGGCACGCCGGAGTTGAGGCCGCCGCCCCGCCAGTGTTAGCTGCCAGCCAACAGCAGATCCGGCCCTCGCCAGTTGCGTTTGACCGGCCGGTATCATCCTCGGCTGCTGCAGGCGTGCGCTTGTATGCCCCTTCGATGATCTCTCGGAAGACCAGTTCCGAAAACTGCGATCAGTTGCCCGCCTTGTGCTGCCGCCTCGCCGTCGAGGTCGAAACGCCCGCGAATCAATGGAAGGTCAGCGGGCCATGGGGGCAGAGTGCAACGGTGTCTACACCGCCTATTTGAGGGGAGAGGTACACTTGGCTTTCCTGTTCCAGCAGCATCCGGCCGCACACCGACGCGATGGGGAGCTAGAATTCAAATCGGACCTTCGCAAGGCACGCACCGCGGATCAAACGCCGTTCGTTTGGGAAAAATGGCTCAGTACCGACAAAGCTTCTGTAATGGCCCTAGTGGCCTCGGTTGCGCTCTTGGTCGCGATACAGTGGCAAGACCCCCAGATCAACGAGGCGGTCCTAAGCGAACTGCGGACGATTCAGATCAACTACGCATTGCTCCAGCGAGACGTCGCCCGCGCCGACATGGTATTGGACTTCCGTTCCGTTGCTTTTACCGGGCAAGCATTAAAAAGGAACCTTCAAAACTACCAACGCCTTGTTGAGATTTCGCCCAATGAGAGCTCCGGGGTGCACTCCAGGTTGGTTGCACAGCTCAAAAAGTCCCTCGAAAACACAGAAGCTGCCATCTCGGCCTCGGCCGCGCAAAATGAGCTTCTGCAAAGCTCTCTCGTACGCTTTGCTCGCTCGGCTAATCGCCTTCGGGGGGGAGTGTCGAACAGGCCTGAATTTTCCAATCTGATCCTTCAATTTTCGGCCAGACCGGGATTCAGCCTCGCATTACAAATCGATCAGTCTCTCCGCCGACTTCCTCCTAGCCAGGACCAAGTCACGGAGGATGTTGCCCGCGAGGGCCGCGCTATCCTGTCCTCAATGTTGAGGTTGGACCGCGCTGTCAATCGGATCCCATCCTTCGACACGTTCGCCAAGGCTGCCGAATTGGAGCGAGAACATCTGAAAGCCTACAGCTTCGCCAGCGCGCAAGCGCAGCGTACACGACTTTTCTTTGGCTTGGTGTCCATATGCCTCTGCTTGTTTGCGACCATTCGAGCCTCCACGCTGCATGTGCGGACGAACCGGTTGGAAAGGCGGTTAGAGCTTGAAGCGGCGATGAGTGAGATCGAAGCTTGTTTCATCGACAGTCAAGCAACGAAGGCTTCGCGGCGCTTCTCCACCGAAGCAGCGCTTAGACTCATTCAATGCGTTTTCAATGCGGATCAATGCGCGCTTGCTCTGGTGGATCCGAGTATCAGCAGGAATACCGAGTACTTTGTCGCGAACAAGCGCATGCGCGTCTGGAACGCCACGCTAATCAATGAAGTCGTCTCACTTGTACACCCGGAACAGCCAGTGTTTCGCGTCGTTCCCGCGTCGGAAGTGGTTCGGACTGCCGTAGGCACTACCGGTGTTTGTCAAATTGTTGGTTGCAGGGCCTCCGATCAGCAGGCTGCGGTTTGTATCCTTGTTTTTGAAGGAGATCGCTCACCACCCTCCACAGACGACCTCCTGGTTCTGGCGAGCGCTACTGTGCGTTTAGGCAACCATCTTGAAATGCAACGTGTACACACGGAACGTAACCTTTTTGAGAGTCGATGGGAGCATGCGGAAAGGCTGACGGCTGTCGGCACAATCGCAAGCGGCGTTACACATGAATTCAATAATGTTCTAGGAGCAATAGTCGGCTACGCAGAGATGGCTAAAGGTCTTGTGCGTCGCCCCTCGAGAATTCGGGGCCACATCGGCCAAATTATCTTGGCCAGCAACCGAGCCAAACTGATTATTGACCAAATTTTGTCACTAAGCCGAAATCGGAAGCGCGTGGCGATGCCTTTCGACGTCTCGGAGAGTGTAATGGATCTCGCGCCATTGCTGCGGGTTGCACTTCGTGTGGATGTTCAGTTGAACTTCAAGATCAACGAGTGGCAAACGGTGATCGAGGGCAGCCCGACCGAGATACAGCAGATCCTTATGAATCTATGCAAGAACGCGTCGGAGGCTCTCTTGAATGAGGGCCGTGTCGAGATTAGCGTTTCTCGCGCTCACGTCTGTCAAACGAAGCCCGTGGCTAAGGGCACCTTGAAACCGGGAGATTACGTTCTCCTCTCCATCAGCGACGATGGCCAAGGAATCGCAAGTTCGGTGCTTCCGCATATCTTTGAGCCCTTTTTTACCACGCGCTCTCGCGTCGGCGGGACCGGACTGGGTCTTGCTGCAGTGGACCGCCATGTGAGCGCGCTCGCAGGATGCCTTGACGTCACCTCGGCTGTTGGCCGAGGTACACGCTTCGATCTCTACTTACCGGCCTGCGCTGAGGAGCAGGTCAGAGCTGATAGCGCTTTCGGCCCATGCGATGGATCACTTGGCAACGGAGAAATCATTGCAGTCGTTGACCCCGATCCAGCAGCGTTGGAGATCTACAAGGATAAGATCGCCGCGCTGGGTTATAAGCCGGTCGGCTTCGCGACCTTCGAGAGTCTTTGCGACTGGATCGAGAGCGGGAAGGCAGCCGACCTCCTAATTTTCGATAAAGCGACTTTCCTCGGGCCAGGACAGCCCGAAGCCGTACGTACCACCCTGATGACGGTGCCCATCATCGTCGTTGGTGGAAGCGACCCCATGCCGATCACATCTGGTAATCAGACCTTCGTCCTTTGGCTAGCCAAACCGGTCTCGTCCAGGACGATGGAGCATGCAATTCGTAGGATGATAATGGCATGATGCCGCCGACGCGCTCAGGATACCGAGCTACCTAGGCAGTCGGAGGCGGAGCCGGCTGGGATCCAGCAAATACAAGAGCGTCGGACGATCTCTGCGCACCCGGCTCATGGCGAGTTCCCCTCGAACACTGTCGTCGGCTTCCGCCCAAGGAAGGGCTCCCTGACCACGGCAAACCTGCCGCCGTGCTCGTTACCATCAAGGACAAGTCGCCCCGCGATGGGGTCTGCGGGCCTCCATCCTTGACAAGTCACTGCGCGCTGGCGGCGATAGGCGACGGGTAATATAAGGTCGGGACGAGGAGATGGTCGCCAATCGGTCACGCAAGATGGTTGACGAAATGACTCGAGAGCAAAGCTTGACAATCATCGCCCCATTCACGCCAGACTTCTCCTGTGCGTTCATCATCGGCTACGGCTCCTCGCTGCCCCGACAAGGCTATCGCCGCCCGGCCGGGCAAGCGATATCCCAGGTTCCGACGTGTTCCTTTCATGCTAGATGGACCTAGGCCCGGCAGGGCGGGAGCATGAGGCTGGGTTCTCGGTCGCGGATCGGTGAGGCAAGCACGGGGTAAGCGACGGCTCGACCCACCATTGGGAAGGCCGGCTTCGGCACGGAGGTGCGGCCTCGGCGTTGAGAGGCATCGGATCGGGTGTAGCAGGACTTTCGAACTAACTGCCGACAACACACTGGATAGGCTGTCCTCGTCGTTCGGTCCAGTTCACCAACGCCTATGTCGAGATTTTACGGCGCTTCACTACTAACCGGGCACCGCACGATGGCAGCTCGTTCTCTCCGGCAAAAGATACTCCCTGTGTTAGCTTCCGTCTTGTGTGCTTGCCCTCACCTGCGGGATACGTAAGGCCATCGCTAAAAGCATCGAATGCGGCAGCGACAGCGCGAATCCCAAAGCGATGCTCCCGCCGTACGCGGACAAAACCGTTTTCGAAGGTACGCATCCGGTGAAGACCGCAGACGTGCGCATCCGGCGGCCAGGAGAACCTGAGCACCGGAGTGCTGGGGCAAGCTTTCTTTGGGGAGACGCGATGATATTCTTCGAGGAGGAGTTTGACCTCCTCGATCCCTTCATCGGTGAAGGCCAAGATCCCGTCGTCATCGTTGGCGCCGTAGACCCAGATGACGCCGTCCTCGGGCTCGAGACCGAGGGTCAGGTCCTGGATGAGCGCTTCGCTGACGCCGAGGTCCCTGGCGACACGATCGACGGTGTAGACGTGATGCACCTTATTGCGCTGCATGATCAGGCCGCCGCTGGTTGGGTCCGCAATTTTGCGGATCTCCAATTCCACGGCAGCAAATCATCGATCCGCTGTGCTGGGTGAGCCGCGATGCGCGCCAGGATATCGGCGAGCCAGGCCTGAGGGTCAATGTCATTCAACTTGGCGCTGGCGATCAGGCTGTAGAGGACGGCAGCGCGCTGACCGCCGCGATCAGAACCGCAGAACAGCCAGGACTTTCTTCCGAGAGCGAAGACCGATTCATTATGCACCTCCTTTTCAAATGGCGGAAAACAGCGATTCTTGGTTGTCGTCGTGGATGCGACGCGGAGTA
>NZ_JAMYTP010000017.1:0-143519 GCF_040322515.1 Mesorhizobium sp. M0136 | reverse complement strand
TCGGCAAGCTTCTGCGTCAGCGCCGCCTCGGTTGCGGCATCGATGATGCCGGCATTGTCGACGACCCGTCCGGTCAGCGCCGGCAGTGCGGCGGCAATGGCCGCGAAGCCGACCAGCAGCACCGCCATGGCCATAAGCGCGGTGCCGATCGTTTTGATGAAACGGCCGAATTCCACCGGGCTGATGGCGTGTCTTGTCATCTCGTCACCAACTTCCCGAGGAGCCGCCGCCACCGGACGAACCGCCGCCGCCGGAAAACCCGCCACCGCTTGAACCCGACGACCATCCCCCGCCGGAACCTCCCGACCAGCCGCCGGACGACCGCCGGTTTGGCTCGAAGGTCATGCCCAGCCAGCGATAGCGGCCGGGACCGATCTTCTGGCCGAAGATCGGCGGCAGGATGGAGGCTGCGAGGCCGCCGAAAAAGATGATTGCCCAGATGGCTATGAAGATCGTGAAGAATAGATCGTCGCTGTTGAACGGCGGCTGCTGGTTGCGTTCGCCGCGGGCTTCCAGCTCTTCGGGATTGCCTTCCAGCACCATGATCATGTCATCGACGGCCTTGCTGATGCCGCCAGAGAAATCGCCGGCACGGAAAGCCGGCACCATGTCGTTTTCGATGATCAGCTTGGTGTGCAGGTCGGTCAGCGTGCCTTCCAACCCATAGCCGACCTCGATGCGCATCTTGCGGTCGTTCGGCGCCACCAGAAGCAGGACGCCGTTGTTCTCCTTCGCCTGGCCCAGTTTCCAGGCGCGGAACAGCCGGTTGGCGTAAGGCTCGATCTCCTCGCCGTCGAGGCTGGGGATGGTCGCGACCACGATCTGGTCCGAACCTTTGGTCTCGAAGTCGGCAAGCTTCTGCGTCAGCGCCGCCTCGGTTGCGGCATCGATGATGCCGGCATTGTCGACGACCCGTCCGGTCAGCGCCGGCAATTCGGCGGCGAGAACGATGAGAGGGAGCAGGAGAAAGGTTAGAACGAAGCCAAGAAAAATCAGGGCGGCGTTTCTTCCCACCCCCCTCTGTGGGGAGATGTCCGGCAGGACAGAGGGGGGCGCGAAGGAATACAAGGCCAACAGGCCCAGGCTCAACAGGCGCCGTTCACCCGCCTTGCGTGGTGTTGGTGCCGAAATCGACCTTCGGCGGCTGCATCTTATCCTCCTCGATGGTGAAATTCGCAAACGGCTGGTTGCCGCGAAACCACAAGGTCGCCCAGATCACCGACGGAAAGGTCCTCAGCGTCAGATTGTACTCTCTCACTGCCTGGATATAGTCGCGGCGGGCGACCGTGATGCGGTTCTCGGTGCCTTCGAGTTGTGCTTGCAGCGCCAGAAAGTTCTGGTTGGCCTTGAGATCGGGGTAGTTCTCCACCACTGCCAGCAGGCGCGACAGCGCGCTGGTCAAGCCGGCCTGGCTGTCCTGGAATTTCTTGAAGGCTTCCGGATTGTTCAGCGTTTCCGGCGTCACGGTCACCTGCGTCGCCTTGGCACGCGCTTCGACCACGGCATCGAGCGTATCCTTCTCGTGCGCGGCGTATCCCTTGACCGTGTTGACAAGATTGGGGATGAGATCGGCGCGGCGCTGGTATTGATTCAACACCTCGCTCCATGCTGCCTTGGCGTTTTCCTCAGCTGTCGGGATGGTGTTGTAGCCGCAGCCCGCAAGCAGCGGCAGCATGACGGCCATGACCAGGAACGCAGCTATATTACGGAAGATTGGCGGTGAACAAAGGCGCTGGGCGAGCATGATAAGGTCCCCTCGATAGCATTGGCAGGCGAAGCATTAGCACAATCCTTGCGTAAGAAAATGACTTCGGCCGAGAAGTGTTACTGGTTTCTGCCATTCACCGTCAGGCCCTGTGACAGACAAGGCGAACGGGTTAAGCTCGGCATGAAACGGGGTATCACCATGGCGAAACGCCACGACAGCGACGCGGAATCGCGCCGCATCATCGAGCGGGTGGCGCGCGAGACCGACCCGGGCGGCACCTCGTTCCTCGCGCGAACAGCCAGAGGTGCGCGCGACCGCGTCACCGCGGCCGATGCCGACCGGTCGGATCCGATCGAATATTGGGGCACCCGCATCGGTCGGGCAGCGGGCTTGCTTATTGCCATCGGCCTGTTGATCTGGCTCGTGCTTTTCGTCACCAGGGGCAGTTAGGAAAATCAATGAGTGCCGAAAAAACCGACGCGCCGCGCGCGGTCATCGTCGTCTCCAGCCATGTCGCACGTGGCTCGGTCGGCAACCGTGCCGCCGTCTTTGCGCTGGAGACGCTCGGCTTTCCGGTTTGGGCGGTGCCGACCGTCATTTTGCCCTGGCATCCGGGCCATGGCCGGGCCACCCGCATCGTGCCGCCGCTGGACCAGTTCAAGGCGCTGATGACCGACCTCGAGCGCGCGCCGTGGCTGGGCGAGGTCGGCGCCGTGCTGTCCGGCTATCTCGGCGAGGCTGGCCAGGCCGACGCCGTTGCTTCGCTCGTCGGCGCGGTCAAGGCGAAGACACCGGAAGCCCTCTATATCTGCGACCCGGTGATGGGCGATTCGGGCGGCCTCTACGTACCTGAGCCGACCGCTATCGCCATGCGCGACCGGCTGATGCCGATCGCCGATATCGCCACGCCCAACCGCTACGAGCTGGAATGGATGGCCGGAGCGCCGCTGCCAGACCTGAAATCGGCAATGGCTGCGGCCCTGCAGGCCGGCCCACCGGCCATGCTGGTCACTTCGGCGCCGGCGATGATGGCCGGCGGCACCGGCAATTTGCTGCTCACAGGCAGGGAGGCGCTGCTCGCCGAACACCGGCTCATCGACAAGCCGCCGAATGGGCTCGGCGACCTGACGGCTGCCGTTTACCTGGCGCGGATCCTGTCCGGCCAGCCGGCCGCCAAAGCTCTGCAATCGACCACTGCGGCGGTCTACGAGATCCTGGCGCGCACCGCTAAGCGCGGCGGCGACGAGTTGCAGCTCGAGACCGATGCCCAGAGCCTGTCGCACCCAATGGCGATGGTGCAGCTTCGCCATCTCCTGCATCCGGAACGGGACCGCCGGGCGTGACGCAGGCCGAAAACGCCGTGCCGCAGGATGTTGCGCCCGATGATGTTGTGCCCGAGAGCGTTGTGCCCGAGGACGTTGTGCCCGAGGATGTTGTGCTTGTCGGCGTCGACGGCTGCAAGGCTGGCTGGATTGCCGTCCGCCACGATCCCGGTGCGGCACCGTCTACAGCCGTTTTCCCAAGCTTCGCGGCGTTGCTCGACCGACTGCCCGTCAATGCGATCGTGGCGGTCGACATGCCGATCGGCCTGCCCGATTTCTCGCAAAGAGGCGGTCGCGGCCCGGAGGCGCTGGTGCGGCCGCTGCTCGGGGCCCGGCAGTCCAGTGTCTTTGCCATCCCCTCCCGCGCCGCGCTCTACGCCGAGATCGAAGCTTTCACCACGGTCGACGCCTGGTATGCCGCACATCGCAAGGCAAGCGAGGTGGCCAGGACGACATCAGATCCGCCGCGCGGCGTCTCGATCCAGGCCTTCGGCATCTTCGCCAAGATCCGCGAGATCGATTCGCTGCTGATCGCGCGGCCCGAACTGCGCAGCCGCGTCTTCGAATCGCATCCGGAAGTGGCCTTCTGCAAACTGAACGGCGACCGCGCTATGCGCCTGCCCAAGAAGATCAGGGGCAACATCAATCCGGCCGGCATGGCCGAACGCAAGGCGCTGCTTGCCCAGCATGGCTATAGCGAGGATTTTCTCGACCAGACGCCGCCGCGCGGCGCGGCCGCCGACGATTTCCTCGACGCCGCGGCGATGATGGTGGTTGCCGGACGCATCGTCAGAGGCGAGGCAATGCCGTTTCCGGATCCGCCGCTCGCCGATCGTTTCGGCATTCCGGTCGCCATTTGGGCCTGAGGACCAGGGCGTCAGGAGCGTGATCTGAGCGCCTCGTTGAGTGCCCACATATCCTTCTCCTCGGGCGCGGTCTCCAATCCGAGCACGGGAATTTGCTTACGCAAATGGTCGTGGTGAGTGCGCACGCCATATTCGAGATCGGAGAGGTAAAAACCTCCGAAGGCTTCGGACAGCATGGATTCGTTGGACCATATCGAAAGCTGCACGTCCTCGGCCAGCGTGTCGCGATCGATGCGGTAGGATAGGTAGCGGGCAGCCGCCTGTTGCCTGGTCTCGTCGTGATAGCGGTAGATGGCGCCGCGCAGCAGCGTCTCACCCGTCGACAGCGGGAATTCCTGATAGAACTGCACCGATTCCGGCATGATCGACAGCACGTTGTTCGGGAAGATGCCGTAGTAGATCCAGGCCTTGCGCAGGTGCTCCGGCAGGTGCTTCGCCTCGGGTGCGAGCTTGATATATTGCGCGACGCTCCAGCGCCGTCCGGCATGCGGATTGTAAGTGGCGAACGAGCGCGATACGCCGTTGACGAACGGCTCGTCGAAATAGGTCGCACCGTAAAGATCCTGCAGCGCCGGATGTGCCATGGCGACGTGGTAGCCCTCATTGTCGACGTCGCGCACCGACTTCCAGTTGACCGGCGTATTTTGAGTCCAGATGCCCCGGGACGGCACCATCTCGACCACGCCGTAATGAGCAATCTCGGCTTCGATCGGCTTCAACAGCTCGGCCACGGATGGCTGCGGCCCACCCTTGCGGAAGCGGATGAAGATGAAGCCCATCCAGATTTCGAGCTCGAGCGGCATCAAGCCGAATTCGGTCTTGTCGAGGTCGGGGAAGGAACGCGGGCGGGCAGCACCGCGCAGTGTGCCGTCGAGATTGTAGACCCAGCCATGGAAAGGGCAGACCAGCGCGTTCTTGCAAGTGCCCTGACTGTCGGCGACAACGCGACTGCCGCGGTGGCGGCACATATTGTTGAAGGCGCGTACAACGCCATCCTTGCCGCGCACGATCAGCGCCCGCTCGCCGACCACATCCATCGTCAGATAGTCGCCGGCGTTCGGCACATCGCAGACATGGCCGGCGATCTGCCAATGATTGCGGAAGACGTGCTCTTTCTCGAGTTCGAGCAAGGCGTCGGAATGATAGCTCCAGCCCGGCAGCCCCCGCCGATCCCAATCGTTGGGAATTGCCACGTCACGCAGATGCGGGTTCATAAAGGCTCTTTATTTATTGAATGATCGTTCAATAAAAGCATATTTTCCGTTGAAATGCAATGGCTTGCAAAAATGGGGAGAATTATTGGCGGGAAATCGAGCCGGATTTGAGAGCCGAGTCCGAACGATCGAAGCCGGGAAAATCCCGGGAATTCCGGACGTTAATCCCCTCACGCTTGTTGAGCGCCCGACGCTCCGTGGGCCTGGCAAGGCGACGTGGATCTGGTGCCGTGGGTAGCGGAAAACGAGAATGCCACCTGTGCTGCAGCTACGCCTGATCGCTTTGCCCAGGAATGGCCGCGGGCTTGGTTTCATGCCGGTTACACAATCGTTAATCCATCATCGTTGGCCGGTTACAAGGTGCGATTAGGTTCGTTTCAACAGAGAAAAGAAGAGGACCGAAGGAAACGACGATGCGTACGAAAATCCAGATCACCGATACCGACCTTCGCCAGCAGGGTCCCCAGCGTAGCGACCGGCGCCCGAAGCTGGCGCTGCGCCAGCGCGCCAGTGATCATCCAATGGCGATGTTCATGCTGCTGGCGGCTGCCGCATTTGCCGGCATGGCGTTGACGCCGACTGTCGGTCCGGCCTTCGCCTCACTGAACCCGCCGGCCAACCTCATCGATGGCGCGACGACCACCACCAAGACGGCGCGCCTGCCGATTTCGGAGATCGATTTCGCCTGCAAGGGGCAGGCCTGGGGCGCCGAGAGCCTGGACTGCCTGCGCGTCATCGCCGCCCAGTCGGGCAAGGCACGGCCGGTCCGCATGATCGCCAACGCCGCCCCGCTGGCCGATACGCCGAACGTTTTTTGATTTTTTGCGAGCGCCCTCCAGCACTCCAGTCAGGCTCCCGCCGCAATGTCGGCCGGGAGCCTTTTTCTTCCGGGAGAGATGGCGGAGTCTAGCCGCCCAGAGCGGCCTGCTCGGCAATGGCCGAGAGCACGCCGCGCACATCCAGCGTGCTGAACGGTTTTTCGAGGATTGGCGGCCGCTGCGGCGCCGGCAGCGCCTCGATTTCGCCTTTCGCGCCGATCAGATCGCCGGTGACAAGCACGAAGCGCCGCGCTAGACCCGGCAATTCGCCGAGTAGCTCGCGATAGGCGGCTATGCCGCTGGTGCCGGGCATGCGCAAATCGGAAAACACGATGTCCGGCGGGACATGGCCACTCAGCGTAGCGGCGGCCGAGACCCAGGCCGGCACGATCCGCGACTTGATGCCCATCAACTCCAGAATGTCGGACAGCGACGCGGCGACATCCGGCTCATCGTCTATGATCAGCGCGTGACGCAAGCCGCTCGACCGCGACGGAGCTTCGCCGGCGGCGGCCGCGCCGGCCGCGATCGCCGGCAGCTGCACGACAAAACGCACACCTCTCGGCGAAACCTCCTCGAACCAGATATTGCCATTGTGCCGCTCGATGATCGATTTCGAGATCGACAGACCGATGCCGGTACCGACACCGACCGGCTTGGTGGTGAAATAGGATTCGAATATGCGTGAACGTATCGCTTCCGGCACGCCTGGTCCGTTGTCCTCGACCGAGAATCCGGGATTGCCGCGGTCGCTGCGAAACGTCCGGACCTTGATCCGGCGGTCGCCGGCAACGCCGGCCAAGGCATGCTGGCTGTTGATGAGGAAGTTGGCGGCTACCTGCGTCACATGGTCGGCATCTGCCATGGCCAGCAGCGGGCCGCTAGCGAAATCGGTGTCGATGATGATGCCGCTCGACCGTGCGCCATAGGCGGTCACTTCGAGTGCGGCGCGGATCACCTGGTTGAGGTCGGTTTCTGCCTGTGCAGCCGGGTGCAGGCGGACCATCGACAGGAAGCTCTTGACGATACGGCCGCAGCGCTCGGCAGCGGCGCGCACCTTTTCGGCGCGCACCTTGGTCTGCGGATCGGCGGCGAATTCGTGCAGCAGCGTCGACTGGGCGACAACCACGGCCAGCGGATTGTTGAGCTCGTGCGAAACGCCGGCGAGCAGCGACCCCATTGCCGCCATCTTCTCGTTCTGGTGCAGTTTTTCGCGCTGGCGGTTGATTTCCTCCTCAGCCCGCAACTTGTCGCGCAGGTCGCGGATGGAGCCGAAGATCAGCTGGCGATCGGCGACGCGCATCTCGGTTGCCGTCAGCTCGATCGGAAAAACCTCGCCAGCGGCATTCTGGGTGACCGTTTCAAGCCGCTGGCCGACCATCGGCGCACCGCGGCCCGACATGTATTCGGCGCCCGACGCATAGCCCTTGCGGTAATATTCCGGCACGACCGTATCGAGCAGGTCCTTGCCGAGGATGTCGCTGCGCCGATAGCCGAACATCTTCTCGGCGGCCGGATTGAATTCGATGATCGAGCCGGTCTCGTCGATGACGATGATAGCATCGAGCGAGGCCTGCAGCATGGTGCGGCGAATGACGTCGCTGGCATGCGCGTCGGAGGGCGACCGTTCGATGGCATCGCCGATGGCGAGTGCCACCATGTGCAACGCCGCCTCTTCCTGGTCGGTCCATTCGCGTTCGTGGATGCAGTCGTTGATCGCCAGCGTGCCCCACAAATTACCGTGCGAAAAGACCGACACCGACAGGAACGACTTGATGTTCTGCTTTTCGAAATCCGTCCGCAGAAAGCCTTCGAGATCGCGTGTGTGCCCGGCGAAAATCTTGCCTTGACGCTCGTCCTCCGCCAGCCGTTCCAGCAATGGGTCCGAATCGACGACCGACTGCATGATGACGGTCGGTGACGCCAGCTCGCCGCCAAACCGGGGGGCGATCCAATAAGCGGCGACCGACTGGGCGAAGCCCTGGCCAGGCAGTTCGCGCAGGCGAAACAGGATGCCGCGGTGACAATCCATGGCTTCGCAAAGCGTTTGGAGGATACCCTCCATCTCGCGCTGCCAGTCACCGGCTTCGCGCAGCCGGCGAACCACATGCACGGCCACCATCGCCGCGCCCTGCCTGGCGCCCTGCACGTCCACGCGTGTTGTTTCAGCCGTCATGATCAGCCGTCATTTCCTGGCCGCGGCTTCCTCAAGCCTTAGTTATTTTCGCCCACTGGCAGCGAGAAGATATAGCCTTCGCCGCGCACCGTGCGCAGGAATTTCGGATTGGCCGGATCCGCCTCGATCTTCTTTCTCAGCCGCATGATGCGGATGTCGACGGCGCGGGACGATTCCGGATCCTCGACGAAACCGATCGCCTCGGAGATCGCCGCCCGCGTCAACAGCCGGTTGGCGCGCGTCAGGAACACCTCCAGCACGTCGAACTCGCTCTTGGCCATGTCAATGACCGCGCCGTTGGCGCCGGTGACGAGCCTGCCGTCGAGATCGGCGTGAAAGGGTCCGAAGCTCACGGACCGGCGGCCGCCGGATGTTTCAGCCTTGGCCTTTTGTGGCTCGGTCGGCTCCGGAACGCGACGCAGCACGCTGCGCACCCTGGCCAGCACTTCGCGCAATTCGTAAGGCTTTACGATGTAGTCGTCAGCGCCGAGTTCCAGTCCGACGATGCGGTCGAGCGCAGTGCCGGCGGCCGTCGCATAGATGATGCCGATCGGCATTTTCGACCGCATCCAACGCCCGAGCGACAGGCCGTCCTCGCCCGGCATGGCGATGTCGAGAATGGCCAGATGGAAGGACTGCACTTCCAAGAGGTCGCGCGCCGCCGCCGCACTTTCGGCCGTGGCCACATCATAGCCGCTGGCGCCGAGATACTCGGCGACCGCGTCCCTCAGGTCGGGCTCGTCCTCGACAATGACAATTCGTGCACGCACGATGCTTTCGCTCCCGCTTTCAGTGGAAAGTAGATTGGGTATAAACATGATGTCCAGCACTCTTCTTGGGTTGCCGTATGCGGGGTAGAAAAACATGGCTGCACGATCCGTTATCGCGCTTGTTTCCGTCGCTGAAGTAATTGCCACCGATCTTGCCGATCATCTGGAGCGGCGCGGTCATGACGTCCGTGCGGCGCGACAGCCGTGGGAAGCCGAATCGCTGCTTTCGGAAAAGGGTATCGATGTCGTGGTTGTCGGCGACAGCGTCAGCCAGGCGGAGGGGCGAGACCTGCTCAGGCGACATGGCGGCGAAGGTGGCCCGGATTTCATCCTGATCTGCCGCCCGGCCGATCTGGTCGACAAGGTTCTGGCGCTCGAACTCGGCGCCGCCGACGTCGTCGAAAGCCCGCTCAATGTCAGGGAGCTTGCCGCTCGCGTCGGCGGCCTTCTGGCTCGGCGCGGCAGGAGCGCCGGGGAACTGATCGTGCTGGAGAACGCGACCGTCGATCTCCGATCGGCCATTGTCATGCACCGCTCGGGAACCGAAGAACAGCTGTCCCCCGGGCAGGTGGCGCTGCTCAGGCTGTTCCTGGCCAGCCCGCGCAAGGTGCTGACGCGGGACGACATCATCGCCGCCGCGCCCGCCGAAAATGCCGAAGCCTTCGATCGGTCGATCGATTCGCGCATCGTGCGGCTGCGCCGCAAGCTCGATACCGAAACCATCACCACCATACGGGGTGCCGGTTACCGGTTCGATCCGCCGACGCAATTCGCCGATTGAAGGCAGGACAGCCACCCTTTTGTCTTGAGCATCGGGTTTTCCCAAAACCGGTTTCCACTTTGGGGTCCGATGCTCTTCAGCGCACCACGAGAAGCGACGGGCCGGACGGCATGTCACCGGTCGTACTGACCTCGCCGGCATGGGCACGTTCCTTCAGCAGCACGGTGGCGAGGCCGGCAATGCCGAGCAGCCCCTGGACGTAAAGCAGGGCGGAAAGCACGGAAGCGGCGAATTTCGTTTTCATCCTGTTCGTTCCTCAAATTGGAATTTACGGGCACTTCAGGGGAACCCCCGAAGCGCCCGCGCCGCCAGCGGAGCCCCCCGTTGCGGCGCGGGCCTTCGGTCCTCTCGGCTGCAAGTTGCCGGAGGCGCCGCGCATCCTCAACGGCCCTAAGCCGCCCCCGCCAGAGGGGCTTGAGCCGGTCGACGCGCAGGCTGGAAAGTGTCCAGATCAATCCAGGCCGTAGCGAAACAGTGTTGGCTTCCGATCGTTCGTTGCCCGCTGTTTTCGTTAGGTCAACTTTGCCTGTTCGCTGTATCCGGATCATGCCGCCGACGCTGCGCTTTGTTGCAGCTCGGTTTCGGAGTCAGGTGAATTCCTATCAAACGAAAGGCAATCGCGTATTGGCGCCGCGGTTTGGCCGATCCGCCTAGGCAAACACGCCCCCGTCATGACGACGTCGTGCAACTGCAAGCTGCTTTGCACGGACCTTTTCTGTTAACCAGGGGAAACAGAATCGAAACACAAACGAGCATCTTGCGAAATCGGCTTGAAACATGACGCCCCGATAAGCCGGTCATGAATTGGGCCGGCCCCGACCGGCAGAATAGGGGAGACATCATGTACACTGCCATTTCCGCCAAGCTCATCAACATCGCCGCCGCCGTCATCACCGGTACTGCCTTGCTTGTCAGTGCCGGCAACGGCGCAGCCCACGCCGCCGCCAACAAGATCGTCGCGCGTGTGTCGCTATCGCAGCAGACCATGGAAATTCTGGTCGACGGCCGGCCGACATTCGCCTGGAAGGTTTCGACGGGCGACAGGACGCACGTCACACCGACCGGTTCGTTCAAGCCGACCCGCATGCATGAAATTTGGTATTCGAAGAAATACGACAACGCCCCGATGCCGCATTCGGTGTTCTTCAACGGCGGCTACGCCGTACATGCGACAAGCGCCATCAAGCGCCTCGGCCAGCCGGCCTCGCATGGCTGCGTGCGTCTGCACCCGGACAACGCCGCCGATTTCTACCAGCTCGTCGAGGTCTTCGGCCCGGCCAACACCAGCATCGTCATCGTCAAGTGAGCGATGCTGCTCTCGTCGCTCTCAAAAAGGCCGGAAATCCGGCCTTTTTTATTGTACAATATCAGTACAATCTAATCCGGCATCGCCGGCATCAGCTTCGGATCCGGCTTTTCGGCGTGATGCGGCAGGTCCTTGCTGGCGATAAAGGTGTAGAACATCGGCACCACGAACAGCGTGAACATGGTTCCGACCAGGATGCCGGTGAAGATCACCAGGCCCATCGAATAGCGTGCCGCGGCACCGGCGCCGCTGGAGATGATCAGCGGCACCACGCCTAGCGCCATCGCCGCCGTCGTCATCAGGATCGGCCGCAGCCGCACCCTGGCCGAGGCGATGATCGCATCGCGCCGCCGCATGCCGTGCATTTCACGCTGCTGGTTGGCGAACTCGACCAGAAGGATGCCGTGCTTGGTGATCAGGCCGATCAAGGTGATCAAGCCGACCTGGGTGTAGATGTTGAGGGTGCCGAGCCCGATATTAAGCGGCACTATCGCGCCGAAGATCGAGAGTGGCACCGCCATCATGATGATCAACGGATCGCGGAAGCTTTCGAACTGCGCCGCCAGCACCAGGTAGATGACGAGCACTGCCGCCGCGAAGGCGATGATGATCGTGTAGCCCTGTTCCTTCTCCTGCCGCGATTGACCGGTATAGTCGATGAAGAAAGTGTCCGGCAGGCTCTCCTTGGCGATATCCTCGATCGCTTTCAAACCGTCGCCGGTGGTGACGCCAGGCAGCGGCAAGGCGGAAATCGTTGCGGAATTCAACTGGTTGAATTGCTCGATCGCCGCCGGCGACGCGTTGGTCGAGATCTTCACCACCGCAGAGAGCGGCACCATCTCACCCGAGACGCTGCGCACGAAATACTCCCCAAGTTTTTCGGGATTGTCGCGGGATTGCTGCGGCACCTGCGGGATGATGTCGTAGCTGTTGGATTCGCGGTCGAATTGCGCCACCTCGGCGCCACCGACCAGGAGGGTCAGCGTCCGGCCGATTTCGGCGATCGGCAGGTTGAGTGCCGCGGCGCGGTCGCGGTCGATCGTCACTGTCACTTGCGGCGCATCGTAGGACATGGAATTCTGCACGGCGAGGAAGCGACCGGAGGCCTGCGCCTTGTTCTTGATATTCTCGGCGGCCTCGTACACCTGGGAGGCCTCCCCGGTCGAGCGCACCACCATCGTGATTGGCAGGCCGCCGCCGGAGCCGGGCAGCGTCGGTGGTGCGAAGACGAAAGCCTCGACGCCTGCCACCTTGGCAAGGCGGGCAGTTATGTCTTCCTGAAGTTCCTTCGAGCTGCGCGCGCGCTCGGCCCAGTCCTTGAACGCAAAGCCGACGAAAGCGCTGTTGGTCGGGCCTTGGAACGCGACGGCGGAGAACCGTGCCCTGGTTTCGGGGATATCATTCACCAGCCCGAGAATCTGGTTCACATAGGTCTCGGTGTAGTCCGACGTCGCGTAACGCGGCGCGTTCACAATAGACAGCAAGAAGCCCTGGTCTTCTTCCGGCGCCAGTTCGCTCGCGGTCTTTGTGAACATGAAGCCGGTCGTGGCGACCAGTGCGATGACGATCATCAGCGTCACCGGGCGATATTTCAGCGAGCCGCTGACCAGCCGCTCGTAGACGTGTTCGACGCGCCCGAACGTGTTGTCGACAATGCGCTGGAAGCGGCTGTGCGACCCGGCCCTCAGGATGCGTGCCGACATCATCGGCGTGACGGTTAGGGCAACGACCCCCGAAAGCACCACCGAGCCGGCAAGCGTCACCGCGAATTCGCGAAACAGTGCGCCTGTCAGGCCGCCGGTGAAGGCCAGCGGCGCGAACACCGCGGCCAGCGTTATCGTCATGGCGACGACGGCGGACGAGATCTCCCGCATGCCGTTGAAGGCCGCCTGCATCGGCGACAAGCCGTCTTCCTCCATGTGGCGGTGGATGTTTTCCACCACCACGATGGCATCGTCAACAACCAGTCCGATCGCCAGCACCATGGCCAGCAACGATAAAAGGTTGATCGAATAACCCAAAGAAAACAGCAGGAAACAGACGCCGATCAGCGACAGCGGAATGGTCACGATCGGCATCAGCACCGAGCGGAACGAGCCGAGGAAGAGCAGGATGACGACGATGACGATGGCGACCGCCTCGCCGATGGTCTTGAACACCTCCTCGATCGACGCGCTGATCTGCTCGGTCGAGTCGTAGACGATCTCGATCGTCATGCCGAGCGGCAGCGTCTCCTGGATCGTCGGCACAATCTTGTGGATCGCCGCCGCGGTGGTCAGTGGATTGGCGGCCGGCGTCGGAAAGATGGCGAGAAAGATGCCGGGCTTGCCGTTGAACGTGACCCTGGTGTCGGTGCTCGCCGCGGCGAGCTCGACGCGGGCCACGTCGCGCAGCCTCACCACATTGCCGTCTTTCGAGCGGAGCGGAAGGGCAGCGAAAGCCTCCGGCGTCTGCAGGGTCGAGCGAACCGTGATCGAGGAAGCCACATATTCGTTTTCGGTATCGCCGGGCGCGGAGAGGAAATTCGATTCGTTGATGGCGGTCAGCACTTCCGCCGCCGTCACGCCGCGCGCCGCCAGTTTGATCGGGTCGATCCAGACACGCATCGAATATTCGGCGGCGCCGAAAATCTGCACGTCGGCGACACCTTCGACCGTCGAGATACGCGGCCGCACGACACGCTCGATATATTCGGTGAGCTGTTCCGGTGTCATGTTCGGATTCTGCATCGATATGTACATCATCGCGAACTGCTGGCCGGTGCCCTTGACGATCACCGGGTCTTTGGTTTCGTCCGGCAGATCGCCGCGAACACTCTGAACCTTCGACAAGACTTCGTTCAGCGCGACGTCGGGGTCGGAGCCGAGCTTCATCTGCACCGTCACGGTGCTGGAGGACGGCCGGCTCGACGACGTGACATAATCGATGTTTTCGGTCGAAGCGACGGCACGCGCGATCGGCGCGGAAATGAACCCCTGGATCAGGTCGGCGCTGGCACCGGGATAGGCCGTGGTGATGGTGATGGCCGTTTCTTCAACCTCTGGATACTGCCGAATCGAAAGGTTGAAGATGCCCTGAAAACCCAGAAGCAGGATCATGCAGGCAAGCACGGTCGAGAGAACCGGGCGGCGGATGAAGAGGTCGGAAAAGCTCATTGCTGGGCTGCCTGCTGGTTCGCCGGCTTGCTCGGATCGATCGTGTTGTCGACGGCAACGGACATGCCGTTGGAGAGCCGGTTCTGGCCGGCCGTAACGACTTCGTCGCCGGGCTGGATGCCTTCCAGGATCTCGACCAGGCCGGCGTTGTGGCGGCCTGGCTTGACGAACACCTGGGCGAGCACGAGCTGCGGTTTCTGTTCTTCCGTTGCCGGCTTGGCTTCCGCTGCCGGTTTGGCTGGGGTAGCAGCCGGCTTTTCGTCGGGTTTTGCCACGGGTGCTTCGGCCGCCGGCTTGGCAGCATCTGCAGCCGGCTTTTCTTCCGGCTTTGCCTCGGGAGCCGCGCCGTTGGCTTCGGCGGATTTGGCCGGGCGCACCACGAAGACGAAGTCGCCGTACAGGCTGGAGGTCAGCGCCGTCTGCGGCAGCGCCAGCACGTCGTTCTCCTCGGGCAGTTCGACGCGCACCTGGACGAACTGGCCCGGCGTCAGCTTGCCTTCGGGATTGCCGACCTCCGCCCTTACCGTCACCAGCCGGCTGGTCGGGTCGATCTTCGGATCGATGCCGCGGATGCTGCCGGTGAACGGCATGTCGCCGCCGCCGACGCCCAACCGCACCCTCTGTCCGATCTTCAGCTGCGGAAGCTGCTGCTCCGGCACGGTGAAATCGACACGCATCGTATCCATGTCCTGCAAGGTCACCACGGCGGTGCCGGGTGTGAGATACTGGCCAAGGTCGATTTTCGGAATACCGACAGTACCCTTGAAGGGGGCGGTCAACTGCTTTTGGTCGAGCACCGCTTGCAGCTTGTTTACCTGCGCGGCGGAGACCGATGCTGCTGCCTGCGCCGTGTCGAGCGTAGCATCGGTGCCGACCCCGCGCTTCTGCAGCTCGAGAGCGCGCATCAGCGTCGTCTGGTCGGAGGTGGCTTGCGCCTTCGACGCGACGAGGTCGGCTCGCTCGACGGCATCGTCAAGCTGCAGCAGGACGGCGTTGGCGGCGACCTTCTGATTGGCATGGAACAGGATGTCCTTGACGATGCCAGCAGTTTCGACCGTCAGGTCGACGCCGCGTACGGCACTGACAGTGCCGATCGCCTCGATGCCGGGCGTCCAGGACATCGGTTTGACGATGACTGTCGACACGGTCGCGGCCGGCGGCTTCATGGTGGCGAAGAACTGTTTGATCGCATTGTCGCGAAACAGGTTGAAGCCGACGATGCCGCCGCACACCAGCACGAGCAGAATGAAGGCGATGATGAAGCGCTTGATCACGAACAGTCCCCTCGGCCATGGCCCAGCATAACGGTCGGACGACCGGAACACATACCTGTGACTGGTCCCAATTTCAAATGACGGCGATCTTACTGTACCGTCTGGACGGTCTTGTCAATTCCGCCTAAGCTAATGAATGGGGAACGCTTGATGAAGGCCCGCAGAGCAAATTCGCGCGAAAAAATTCTCGCTGCTGCCGCCGCCGTGGCGCGCGAGACGGGTCCTGGCAGCCTGTCGCTGGATGCGGTCGCCAGCCGTGCCGGCGTGTCGAAGGGAGGTCTTCTCTACAATTTCCCAACTAAGGCGAAATTGATGCAGGCGCTGGTGGAGGATTACCTGCGCGCCTTCGAGCAGGCACTGGAGTCCGCCCGCACGGCCGGCATCAGCGGCGAAAGCTCGCTTGCAACTTACATCAAGCTTTCGGCCGAGCATGCCGAGGAATCGAAACCGTCGGCGTCCTGGATATTTTCGGCGATTGCCGAGGATCCCGACTTCCTGACGCCGATAAAATCGTTCAGGCGGCAGGTGTTCGAGCGGCTGAAGGAGGAGACGCCGAATCTCAAGGCGCTACTGGTCTGCTATCTCGCCATCGAAGGGCTTCGCAGCATGAACCTGTTCGGTTCGGACATTCTCTCCGTCGAAGAGCGCCGGCTGCTGATATCGACCCTGCTGGAGATCGCGGAATAGTCTAGGAATACGCCGGCCGGGTTCAGTTGCCTCGACTGTCGGGATGTGGCTGGAGCGAGGTGCCGTCCACTTGGGGCAGAGTGAGCTCCACGCTTTGAACCTGCGTCTCGGTGCTTTCCGAAAATCGGTTCCGATTTTCGGGCCGATGCGCTAGAGCCTTTCGGGATTGAACCGAGCTGCCTTCAACCCGGAAAGGCTCCCACCGCTGCCCATGCCCCATCTTCCCGAGCATCTTCTCACCGGCTACCGCAGTTTCATGAGCGGCCGCTATCTCACCGAAAGCGGCCGTTATCGCTCGCTGGCGCGGGAGGGCCAGGCACCGGAAACAATGATCGTCGCCTGCTGCGATTCGCGGGCCGCGCCCGAAGCGATCTTCGACGCCGGGCCCGGCGAGCTGTTCGTGCTGCGCAATGTCGGCAATCTGGTGCCGCCCTATGCGCCTGACGATCAGTTCCACTCGACATCGGCGGCGCTCGAATTTGCCGTGCAGAGCCTCAAGGTCAAGAACATCGTGGTGATGGGCCACGGCCGCTGCGGTGGCATCCGCGCGGCACTCGACACCACGGCCGCACCCTTGTCGCCGGGCGATTTCATCGGCAAGTGGATGAGCCTGATCGCGCCTGCGGCCGAGACCGTATCGTCCAGCACCTTCATGACCGCGACCGAGCGCCAGACGGCGCTGGAGCGCATCTCGATCCGCTATTCCATAGCCAATCTGCGCACCTTCCCTTGTGTTTCGATCCTCGAAGGCAAGGGGCGGCTGTCGCTCCACGGTGCCTGGTTCGATATTTCGACCGGCGAGCTTTGGGTGATGAACAAGGACACAGGCGATTTCGAGCGGCCGGAAACGGAGTAGGAGACGAGGGGCATGATGCGAGCTCGGTTCGCGTTCGCGGCGGCGGCACTGCTGTGCTCAGCAAATGTTGCGCGCGCCGACGATAGCGCGATCATAGACCGCTGGTATTCGGCACTGCTGGTCGCCGACCGCACCGAATTGTCGGACCTGCTCGCCGACAACGTCCGCATCAAGCTCGACGACCTCGGCGTCGTGCAAAGCAAGCAGGAATTCATCGCCTCGATCGCCGAGTGGCAGGGCGCCGTCGCCGGGGCCGAAATCCGCCACCGGATCGAGAAGAAGGAGGGCGGCGTCACCACTGTGATCGCCTGCTATGATTTTCCCAGCAACGACATGCTGATGCAGGAGACTTTCGCGGTCGCCAACGACCAAATCAGCGCCAGTTCGCAAGCCGCGATCGCCGAAAATTGCGACGATTACTGACGGAACCATGAACGGGACCCGCTGTTGCGCGCAACCGGCCGGCGCCTTACATCGGTGACGATCCATCTTCTCCCGCCACTCAGCGAAAGTTTGCCCATGCCGTCCACCGTCGACCTCGCTGCCCATCCGCTGACCGCATGGCAAGGACCGCTCGGCCTGCCCGATTTCACGCGCATCGGCGATGGCGATTTTTCTCCGGTCTTCGACGCGGCCCTGAAGGCGCATGAAGCCGAGATCGAGGCGATTGCCGGCAACACCGGGACGCCGACCATCGAAAACACGCTTGCCGCGCTCGAGCTTGCCGGTGAGGCGCTCGACCATGTCTCGTCGATCTTCTGGTGCCGCGCCGGCGCCCACACCAACGAGGCGATCCAGGCGCTGGAGCGCGACATCTCGCCGAAGATGTCGCGGCACTTCTCGGCAATCTCGATGAACGAACGCCTGTTCGCCCGCATCGACCACCTCTATCAGCGCCGCGATGCTTTGAAGCTCGATGCCGAAACGCTGCGGGTCTTGGAAAAGACCTGGAAAAACTTCGTTCGCTCCGGCGCCATGCTCGACGCCGAAGGCAAGAAGCGGCTGGCCTCGATCAACGAGGAATTGTCGTCGCTCGGCACCAATTTCGGCCAAAACGTGCTTGCCGACGAGCGCGACTGGGCGTTGTTCCTCGACGAGGCCGACCTTGCCGGCCTGCCGGAATTCCTGAAGAACTCGATGGCGGAAGCCGCCGAGATGCGCGGCCAGAAGGGCCGCTACGCCGTCACTCTGTCGCGTTCGATCTACGAGCCGTTCTCGACCTTCTCAGAACGCCGCGATCTGCGCGAGACAGCGTTCCGCGCCTTCATCATGCGTGGTCAGAATGGCGGCGCTACCGACAACACGGAAGTGGTGCGCGACATGCTGCGCCTGCGCGCCGAGAAGGCGAAGCTGCTCGGCTATGCTTCCTACGCCGCATTGAAGCTCGACGATACCATGGCCAAGACGCCGGAGGCGGTGCACGCGCTGCTCGATCCGGTCTGGGAAAAGGCGGTGGAAAAGGCCGCAAGCGACCAAGCCGAATTGCAGCGGCTGGCGGCCGAGGCCGGCAGCAACGAAAAATTCGCTGCCTGGGACTGGCGCTTCTATCAGGAGAAGCTGCGCGCAGAGAAATTCGCCTTCGACGAGGCCGAGCTGAAGCCGTACCTGCAGCTAGACCGCATCATCGACGCCTGTTTCGATGTGGCAACACGATTGTTCGGCATTTCTTTCGAAGAAAAGAAGGGCATTGCCACCTGGCATCCCGAGGCACGTGTTTTCGTGGTGAAGAATGTCGACGGCAGCGAGCGCGGCCTGTTCCTCGCCGACTATTTCGCGCGACCCTCGAAGCGCTCCGGCGCCTGGATGAGCGCGCTGAAATCCGGTTACAGGCTTGGCCCCGGCTCGAAGCCGGTCATTTACAACATCATGAACTTCGCCAAGCCGCCGGCCGGCGAGGCCGCCTTGCTGTCGGTCGATGAAGCCAAGACGCTGTTCCATGAATTCGGTCATGCTCTGCACGGCATGCTGACCGACGTCACTTGGCCGTCGGTCGCTGGCACCTCGGTCAGCCGCGATTTCGTCGAACTGCCTTCGCAGCTTTACGAGCACTGGCTGACGGTACCGGCGGTGCTGGAAAAACATGCGCTGCATGTCAAGACCGGCAAGCCGATGCCAAAGGCGCTGGTCGACAAGATGCTGGCGGCGCGCACCTTCGGCGCGGGCTTCGCCACGGTCGAGTTCACTGCCTCGGCGTTGGTCGACATGGCTTACCACGCGCGGCCGGATGCACCGGACCAGCCGCTTCGTTTCGAAGCCGAAACGCTGGAACGGCTTAACATGCCCGATACCATCGCCATGCGTCACCGCACCCCGCATTTCGGCCACATCTTTGCCGGCGACGGCTATTCGGCCGGCTATTATTCCTACATGTGGTCGGAAGTGCTCGATGCCGACGCCTTCGCCTCCTTCGAGGAGACGGGCGATCCGTTCAATCCGGCGCTGGCCGAGCGGCTGCGCAAGAACATCTACGCCGCTGGCGGCTCGAAGGACCCCGAAGAACTCTACACCGCCTTCCGCGGCAAGATGCCTTCACCGGAAGCAATGATGGCCAAGCGCGGACTGGTGTGATGCGTGCCCGCTCTTGTCACGGTTCTCTTCCATCCTGATTGATGTCGGCCGTCATGGTGTCGGGTTGCGCGCCGCCTGATCCGGTTTCTGTCGGTCCCGGCTCGGCCTCGCTGGCTGCGGCAGTGTCGTTGAGGTGACTGCCCGCTATGCTGATCGGCCGCTGGCGCATCCGGACCGCCTTGCGACGACCGCTACGGAAATAAATCTCTCAGTCGCGAACGTCAGCCCCGCCAACGGAAGGCGGGGCTAGTAAGTTGATTGTCTCGTCAAGTTTTTTTGCCGGGGCGATTGGCATAGTCTAGGCAGGCACAAAGCCAAAATAGGCTTTGTAGGACGCCCCTTCGCCGGAAATCAGGGGCGTTTCCACTTTGAACCCAATCCCGCTGAAGGTGGTATTGTTCGTACGTGCCGCGAGCAACACCATCTGCTTTGCGGAGATGGTCACTGTCGCGCTCCCGATCCTGTCATCGCCCCAATCGAAGAGATCGCTGATGGCGCCGCCGATCGATGGCATCAACGATCCCAGGGCCGGGCCGGCTATTGCGGCAATGATAGGTCCTGCCACCGGAATGAGGCCCAAAGCCAGCGTACCCGCCGTATGGACGCCCATCACGACCTTCTGCACTTCGTCCTTGTACTTGTTGGGATCGCCGAAATCGTTTTCCATCAGCACCGTACCGATATTGATGCCGTAGGGCTTGCCTCGATAGACCTCCATCAGGTCGGGTCTCGTATCTCCCGCATCGACGTCGCCATAGACCTGGCTGCGCTTGGTGTCGGCGATCTGCGGCGTTGTCACGCTGACGATGACATAGGGCTCGTCCGCACTCGACCCCTGATCCCAGTCGGTCTCGCCGAAGCAATGGAGCCCGGTATAGTGGACGACGACATCTCGAAGGTCGATCGCGCCGGTGTCGGGCCACCAATATATGCCGCCGTTTTCAAACAGATTGGCACGGCCACCGTCGGCGAATTCGGTCTCGTCGGTGGTTGGGTACCCCAGATATGACTGTTCCCAGCCCAGGCTTTCCCACTTCTTGCGGATGTCACCGTACACCACGTTGGCTCCTGTGTTCGGTGTCCAGTAGATCGAGCCGGCATTGGCAAAATGGTTGTAGCGCCCGACGCCGTCGGGAGTTCCGGTCTCGTCGGTGACCGGATAGCCGAGAACCGAGCGCTCCCAGCCCATTGCTGCCCATTTGCCGCGAATTGCCCCCCAAATCGCTTGAGCACCGATATTCGGTGTCCAGTAGATCGAAGCGGTATTGTTGTTGAAGTGATTGTATCGGCCGACGCCGTCGGGAGTTCCGGTTTCGTCGGTGCAGGGAATGCCCCACGCGAGACCGCCAAGCGCAATCCATTTCCTGTAGATGTCGCCGTGGATCTCAAAGGCGTCGTGCATGGCATCGTTGTAACAAATGCATGAGCCGTTCTTGAGATACCAGGCTTTTCCAGTCTCCTTCCTGTCGATCTCGGCGAAGCCGGCGCCTCCAAGGGAGTTGTACTTTTGCTGTATGACAGCTTCGGGCGATAGGAGCGACCAAGGCCCGATCCTGAGCTGGTCGGAAAGTCTTGTGGCTCCAGCGCGGATGGTGCCGGCACGCACTCTTGAAGTTGCTCTGGCAGTATACGGCATGACCTTTTCCTTCCTGTGAGTGTTGGTATCGGGGGCTTCAGGCCTCCGGCGATCGGTTTTGATCGACGAGCCGAGGTTCCCAGACCGCGACTTACGGACGGCTTACAGAGTTCCGAGCTGCGCCAGAGCAATTCCAGGAAACGTGTGGAACGGTTTTCCGTCCGGAATTGCGCAAAAATAAAGAGATAGAGCGGTTCGGCGTTTCCGTGAGACGATGAACCGGTCTAGAGAAACGGGCGCACGAGCGAACGCAGCAAAGGCGAGGGCTCGTCATCGCCGGTCGAAGCGAGCGCGCGTTCATAGCGCCGGTAATCCTCGATGGCGCCGGCGTGGTCGTTTCTGGAGAGGCTCTCCTGGATGAGCGTGCCATGGAGTTTGGCCGATTCCGGGTAGAAATCGAGCGCACGCCGGCACGCTTGGCGTGCCCGATCTGCGTTGCCTCGGCTCTGCCAGTGTTTGGCGATCCGCACGGCAAGCTCCACCAACCCGTCCCGCACCCGGTCGGCCGCGGCGTTCGACCAGGCGGGCGTCGGGCCATTCGAGAAAAGCGGGCCGACAAAGCCTTCCAGCAGCATCTCCTGCTCCTCGATTGCGCTGTCTCTTTGGCCCGACAGAACGGGTTTCAGCCGGTCTTCCCAATCCTGCAGATCGATCCAGACCTTGTCGGCAGCGAGCCGCAAACGGCCTTCTCTCAGGGTTACGAGTTCGCCTTGCCCGAGCAATTTGCGCAGACGATGCAGCGCCTGCTCCAAGGCCGCTTTGGCCTGGTCGCCGTCGAGGTCGGGCCAGAGCCAATCCTGCAGGGTTTCCACCGAACAGACCTGATCCCTCGAGAGGCAGATAATGCGCAATATGTCGAGAGCGCGGGTAGGTTTGGCACCGGGCGCGACCTCGGCGCCATCGATCTCGAGGCGGAAGCCTCCCATCAAGTGTATCCTGAGCGGCCAAGGCCACTGGGCGGGGCGGCCAGCGGGCGGGACCAGATATCGCGCCCGAACGACGCGGCGGCAGAGATCGACATCGATCTTTCGCTCCAGCGCATCGGCGATCAGCTCGGCTAGCAAGTCCGGCAGGTTGAGCAAGATCGCCGAGGGATTGACCTCGCGCAATGCCGCCATGAATTCAGCCAGACGAGTGCCATAGGACGCGCCGCCGTTCCACTTCTGCTCCAAGGCCCGGGCGGCTAGAATGCTGAGTTCGACACGCTGGCGAGGGCCGCCGCTCAGCCTTTCGGCGATCCCCTGGAGTAGCGCAATCGCCTCCGCCGGACGCCGGTCGGCCAGCAGGACCTGGTATTTGGTGACGTAATGCGGCCAGCGCTCGATCATCGGCTCGTTCGCCCGCTCGATCGCATCCATGAAGACATCGCAGTCGAGATAGGCCTTGGCGAAGTCGCCGTTGCGCGTGTGCATCGCCGCATGGCAGTCGGCGACGACCGCGACCTGGGTGGTGAACCTGCTGTCCGCGATCTCGCCCAGTCGGGAGACCAGCGCATTGAACTCCGAGAACCTGTTGTGAAGCTTCATCAGCAATTGGAGCTGGTAGAGGGCGCTGAACTCGACGCCCCGTAGAGCGTGCTGCTCGCCTATCGCCGTTGCGCGTCGCAACGCATCCTCGGCCGAGGCATAGACAAAACCGCGCCGCGAATAGGGGAAGTAACGGCCGCTGGCCGAGCCAAAGGACACCAGCCACATGCCGAGCACCAGCGGTGGGATATCCGGATGTTCGAGGTCGGCGGCAACGCTGTCCACGGCATTGGCAAAAATGTCGCGCTGCCCCGACGAGGTCGCGTAGTCGATGAGCGCTTCGCTTGCCAGCAGGCGCAACTCGACCGAATCCTCGATCGGCAGATGTGTTAGGCGCTGCTGGATATCATTCACGAGGCGCTTCGCGTCATGGGCGTCGAATTCGCCAGGTTCGGCGAAATCGACGGCCCGCAGGATGCCGAGCCTGACCATCATGAGTTCCTCCGGATCCAATTCCGGCAACCCCTTGGCAAGAACCTGTGAGGCTCGGCGCGTCCAATCCGCCAGCCCCTCATGCGTACGCCAACTGGCGGTCTTGACTACGACCGCCCGCGCGACCGTCAGGCATTGGCCGCGCATGTCGGTGTTCTCGAATGCTTGCCATGCCTTGGAGAAGTGCGGCTCGGCCTTCGCATCGTCCGACGCGAAGGCGACCCCCAGCCAATAATGGACCCACCCGTCCATCTCGTCGGCGGGCAGCCTGTTGCACCATTCGACGAAGCTGGCCCTGCGCCCTTGCGAGAGAACGCCGTTAGCGCACTGCAGAATGAGCTGGCGTGCCAGCGGCCAAGCGCCCGCCTGCAACGCCAGCACGATTGCCGCGTCGGTTTTGCCGGCCTCGTGCAAGACCTTTGCTGCCTGCTCGCGCAGCCTGGAACGGTCCGCTTCCGTCACGCGCCGGTCCAGTAGGCCGGCAAGGTATTCGCGCAACAAGTCATGCAGCTGGAAGGCGGCGCCGCCCGGACCGTCGCGCGTGATCAGCAGTTGGCGATGCTGCAGCCGCACCAGCAGGCGGGCAGCCTGCGGCGAACCCAGGAACGCATCGGCAAGCTCCGTGCTGATCTCCGGCAGAAGGTTGAGCCTGATCAGCAGATCCTGGTCCTCCGGCGCGATGTCGCGCAGGAAATAACGTCCGACAATCTCCCGAAGGCCGGCGCCTCCGGCAAGGCCGGTCTGCGAAAGCGGGTAGTACATTCCGGCGTTGGCCAGCAGGAGAAGGCCCACCGCCCAGCCCCGCGCCTCCGAAATGTCGCCGACCTCGGACGGCGATTGCGAGCGGGCGGTGACGAGGTTGCGAGCCTCCGCAGGCGAAAACTCCAGCAGCGTTTGGTTGAGGACCGGCAACTGTCCGGACAGCACGAGGTCGGCGACATCGCCCTCGGGCAGCATCCGCGATGTGCAGATGCAGCGGACGGTATTGGGGCGTTCGCGTAACAGGATCGCCAGCGTCCGGCGAAAGCCTGGTGCATCGGCACGATGCAGATCGTCGAGGACCAGGATCGTGCCCGGATCAAGCCGCGAGAAATAGGTGCGGAAGAACAGCCGCGCGAAATCGTCGGAATTGTCGGCATATTCCGGACCAAAGACCGGCATGCCGGCATGCCTGCCGTCGAGCGACAGCGTCAGATAATGGAAAAGCCGCGCAACGTCCTGGTCCTCGGTGTCGACCCGATACCAGTTGTACGCCGATTCGCCTTGCTTCAGCCCGCCTTGTTCCAGCCCGCCGTGTTCCAGAAAGTCGATCACCGCGGTGGTCTTGCCGTATCCACCAGGCGCAGCCAGCCAGCATGCACCGCTGTCGAGGGCCTGCGAAAGCAGCGCCACTACGCGCGGACGGCTGACAATTCCCACTGGCCGGGGTGCCGAGAGCTTTGCTATCTCGCGCGGCGCGTCCCGGAAGGATTTATCCATTGTGAGGACTCTCGCAGCGCAGTCGCCTCGCGAAAACAGGTAATCGGTTCGCCCGCAACAACAAATCGCCGGCCGGCGTTGTGCTCGCCTGACGTGCCGTGCTCGCCGGCAAGGTCGCGGTTATCCCTTGTGCGACATGATATGCGAAACCCCGACACTCACGTCAGCGGTGTGTCTTGCCATCACTGCGTTCATTCGCATTGCAATCGTCGCATAGCCGTTTCGTTCGTGGTCGGTAACTTCCGAGGGCTTGAAGAGCCACGGAAGGGGTGCAACCTGCGCGTCTTCGAAATTGGCCGGCAGATTCGATGGCAAGGCCTTTTTTCCTAGAGGCAGCTCTAGCCCAAGGTCACTAAATTCCTTCTCGAGGCTGGCGTGCAGATGAGAAAGGACGACATAGATCGCCAGCTTTGATCTAGTCCTTTCTGTGTTGTTTAGATTGTACTCTTGAAGAACCTCATCGAACGATGGCGATACGTCACTTTCGGCAGCGGTAGCTCGTGTTGCAACAGCACCGGCCAGGGCAGTCGCTGCCACTCCTGTAAGACCTACAAAATCACGTCTTGTCGTGCCGGTCATGGTGAATTCCCCTCGGTTTTGAAGACGGGCCAAGTCTGGCAAGGAGGAGGCGCAGTGGCAATAGGCCGCATACGCTATTGGTGTAGAGGGCCTTTACGTCGCCGATATGAATCCACCCGGCGACGACGGTGCCAAGCCGGCAGAGGCCCGCGATGCATTCGGTTGCTTGATCTGAAAACTCATGGAATCCGAGAAAGGTTTCCTCAGCATTCACGGGGGGTTCGAAAAATCCGCTGGTGGAGCTGAGGAGGATCGAACTCCTGACCTCGTCATTGCGAACGACGCGCTCTCCCAGCTGAGCTACAGCCCCGTCCAGCGGATGGGGCTTTTATCGGCCGCTGCGGTTTCCTGTCAAGGCTGCGCTTGCTGCCGAAATGCCGTTCGGCCGTTCGTGCGCCTCGCCCACGCGTCGGAACGCGGCTCTTGCCGCTTTCAGCTACAGTGGCTACATGTCGGCAACAATCGGAGACCGGCATGATCGCCCTCATTCAGACCATTGTCATGGCGCTTGACCTTTACTGGTGGATCATCATCGCCTCGGCGATATTTTCCTGGCTCTACGCCTTCAACGTCGTCAACTCCCGCAACCAGTTCGTCGATACCATCAGCAACATGCTCTATCGGCTGACCGAACCGGCGCTGCGGCCGATCCGCCGCTTCATGCCCGATCTCGGCGGCATCGACATCTCGCCGATCATCCTGCTGCTGATCCTGTTCTTCATCCGGCAGTTCCTGCTCACCACTGTGCTTTCGCTGGTCGTCTGAGTGCAGGCGTCCCCTGCGCGCGCGTTCCGCACGCGCGCCGACGGCATCGACCTGTTCGTCCGGCTGACGCCGAAATCCGCGATGGACGGGCTCGAGGGGGCCGAAACGACCGCGGATGGGCGAAGCCATCTGAAGGCTCGCGTTCGCGCCGTGCCGGAAAACGGGGCCGCCAATCGAGCGCTGGAAAGGCTGGTCGCTAAGGCGCTTGGCGTGGCCGCTTCGGCCGTCTCGATCGTCGCCGGCGGCACCGCTCGGCTGAAGACGGTCCGTGTGCTTGGCGATCCCGCGGCGCTGGCGAAACGCATCGATACGCTGGGCACGCCTGCGCCATGATCTCGGCTCGCTCACCAACCCCGTAGAAAAAAGGCCGGGCTGCAAAGCCCGGCCAGATGTGAAGGTCGAAAACCTTCAGAGGGGAACGCGCCGGACGAATGGGAGGAAACATCCGGCGCAGCGTGCATATGGGTCGGCATCGCTGACGTTTCAATGACGGGAACGACAATAACAGCTTCGTGAAACCGGGCGGTGGATGTCGATGAACGCCTGGGATTGGGGACCTGTTTGACCGTTGTCTGGGCAATTATTCCTAAGCGATGTCGTCGCGAATGCAGGCCTTCAGATGGCCGTCGGCTGTCGCCCTCAGTGGCGGCACGGCCGCGGCGCAAGCCTCCAGCGCGAACGGGCAACGGGTTCGGAAAACACAGCCCGACGGCGGGTTCGCCGGACTGGGAATATCGCCTTTGAGCACCTGCCGGCCTTGCCTTGCCAGCGGATCGAGCGATGGAATGGCTGACAGCAGCGCACGCGTGTAGGGATGCTGCGGCCGGGCATAAAGCTCGGCGGCCGGCGCAACCTCCATGATGCGCCCGAGATAGAGCACGATGACCGTGTCGCAGATGTACTCGACAACGGCCAGATCGTGCGAAATGAACAGCATGGTCAGGCCGAGCCGGAGCTGCAGGTCGCGCAACAAATTGATGATTTGCGCCTGGATCGAGACGTCGAGTGCCGAGACCGGCTCGTCGGCGACGATGAATTCCGGCTCGAGCGTCAGCGCCCGGGCGATGCCGATGCGCTGGCGCTGGCCGCCCGAGAATTCATGGGCGTAGCGGTCATAGGCGTCGAACGGCAACTCGACCGCGGCAAGTGCCTTCGCGGCCTTCGCCCGCCGCTCGGACCTCTTGCCAATGGCTTGAATGTCAAGGCCTTCGGTGAGGATCTGCCCTATCGTCATGCGCGGCGACAGGCTGGCGAAGGGATCCTGGAAAATATATTGCATCTTGCGACGCTGGCGGCGCAACTGGGCGGCACCCAGCCTGGTGATATCGGTGCCGTCATAGGTGATTTGGCCGGATGTCGGCTCGATCAGACGCAGCACCGAACGGCCGATCGTGGTTTTGCCTGAGCCGGACTCGCCAACCAGGCCGACCACCTCGCCACGCCTGACATCGAAGGAAATGTCCTCCAGCGCCCTGACCACCGGGCCACGCGAGAACGCTGTCGGCGCAAAATGCTTGGTCAGGTTTTTGACCGAAAGGAAGGGAACGTCGGCCATCAGAGCTCCTCCCAACGCAGGCAGCGGCTTTGCTGGGTCGGCGTCGCCGCAAACAAGGGCGGGACTGCGGCACGGCAGGCAGCGATAGCCATCGGGCAGCGCGGCGCGAAGGAACAGCCTTTGGGCAGCAACGCGAGCGACGGAACATTCCCGGCAATGGTCGGCAGCGGCGTGCCCGCCAGCTTCAGTGCCGTGGCCTGGCCGAGCCGCGGCACCGAACGCATCAACCCGGCGGTATAGGGATGACGCGGACGGGTGAACACTTCGCTCACCGGACCTGTTTCGACGATACGCCCGGCATACATCACCGCTACCCGGTCGGCGATTTCGGCGACGACGCCGAGATTGTGGGTGACGAACAGGATGCCCATGCCGCGCTGCGCCTGCAGCTCGGCCAAAAGATCGAGGATCTGGGCCTGGATGGTGACGTCCAGCGCGGTGGTCGGCTCGTCGGCGATCAGCAAGCCCGGATCGCAGGACAGGGCCATGGCGATGGTGGCGCGCTGGCGCATCCCGCCCGAAAGTTCGTGCGGATACTGCCGCGCCCGCCGCTTCGGATCGGGAATGCCGACCTGTTCCAGCAGCCGCACCGCGTCTGCTTCTGCCTCGCGGTGCGATTTGCCGAGATGAATGCGGATCGGTTCGGCGATCTGCTCGCCGATCGTGTAGACCGGGTTGAGGCTGGTCATCGGCTCCTGGAACACCATGCCGATCTCGTTGCCGCGTATCTTGCGCAGCGACTCGGTATCGAGGCTGGTCAGTTCGGTGAGCGTGCCGTTCTTGCGCCGCAGCGCGATCGACCCCTCGGCGATATGTCCGACCCTTTTCGGCAGCAATCCGATGATCGACAGGCTGGTGACGGACTTGCCCGATCCGGATTCGCCAACGAGCGCCACGGTCTCGCCGGAGCCGATCGTCAGGTCGACATCCCTTACCGCCGCGATGTCGCGCCCCGCAATGCGGAACACCGCGCGCAGGCCGGAAATCGACAGGATCGGCGTGGCGCTCAGCGGAGCAGCCCCACATCGCGAAGGATCATGTCGATCTTTGCGGTTTCCTGCTCGTTCAGGCTGCGCTGCGGCCGCGCCATGGTGTTCGAGGCGATGATGCCGAGGCTCTTCATCGCCGCCTTGAAGGCGCCGACGCCCGCCGAGCCGGCGCTGGTCCTGCCGAGCGAGATCCAGACGATCTCGAAAAGTTTCAACAACCGCTCCTGCTCCAGGCGGGCTTCGGCAAGCTGGCCCGCCTGCGTCAGCTTCCACAGCCTGACATAACCATGCGGGTCGACATTGGCGAGGCCCGGCACGACGCCATGCGCGCCCATCGCCAGCACGCTGTCGACCAGGATCTCGGAACCGGTCATGCCGAAAAAACTGGGATCGTCGGCCATGTCCTTGAGCACGTAACGCAGATTGCCGTCATCGCCGCTGGAATCCTTGATACCCGCAATGGCTCCTTCCCTGGCGAGACCGACCGTGGTCTTGCGCTCCAGCTTGACGTGCACGCAGACCGGGATGTCGTAGGCGATGACCGGAATGTCGAGCGCATCTTTGATGTAGCGGAAGTGATCGCCGATCTCGGGCTGGCTGGTGCGGGTATAGAACGGCGCGGTGACGACGATGGCGTCGGCACCGGCCGATCTGGCGATACGGGCGTGGTTGATGACGCGGTCGGTCGTCGGGTCGATAACACCGGCGAAGATCGGAACCCGGCCGTTATTGACCTTGACCGCGTGCTCGAGGACGGCCCTGCGGCCCGCCTCGTCGTGGAAGACCACCTCGCTGGTCGAGCCCAGCACGAACAGCCCGTGGACGCCGCCGTCGAGCAGGTTCTCGATGGTGCGCGTGAACGACGGGAAATCGACGCTGAAATCGGCATTGAGCGGGGTGACGACAGGTGGCACGACGCCGGTAAACAGGGGCATTTTGATGAACCTTCGAGGTCAGTTGAGATCGGAGCGGGGATCGAATGCGTCGCGCAGGCCGTCGCCGATGAAGTTGATGGCGAGCACGGTGAGCACCAGTGCGGCGCCTGGGAACATCCATTGCCACGGATAATTTTCAAGCACGACGGTGGAGCGGGCGAGATTGAGCATGTTGCCCCAGCTGGCTTCGGGCGGCGCGATGCCAAGGCCGAGGAAGGACAGGCCAGCCTCGAGCAGGATGGCGTTGGCGATCTGCAAGGTGGCATAGACGACCAGGATATCGATGCAATTGGGCAGGCCGTGCCGGAACAGCAGATGCGGCAGCCCCGCGCCCATGCCGCGGGCGGCCACGACGAAATCGCGCTCGCGCAGTTCGAGCAGCCGGGCGCGCACCATGCGCGACAGCACCGGCCAGGAGAGCAGCGAGATCACCAGTATGGTGGGCGCGATGCCGGTGCCGGCTATCGAAGCCAGCACCAGCAGGAAGATCACCGGCGGCAGCGTCATCGCCAGATCGACCAAGCGCATCACCGTGCCGTCGACGAGGCGCCCGCCAAAGCTGGCGACGGCGCCGACCAGGAAGCCGATGACGGTCGATATGGCGACCGAGCAGACGGCGACCAGCAATGAGATCCGCCCACCTTGCAGCAACCGGGCCATGACGTCGCGCCCGACGCCGTCGCTACCCAGCCAATGAATGGCCGACGGCGCCTTGTTCATCGCCCTGAGGTCGATGGCGTTCGGGCCGAACGGCCACCACAAAGGATATGTCGAAACCGCCAACAGGATCGGGATGACGATCAAAAGCCCGGCACGCGCCGCGCGGTTTTCGAAAAAGCGGTCGAACGCGCGGCGGAGCGGCCCCTTGGTGTGCGGTAAGGCTGTCGGGTCGACCGTTGGGTCCGGCGCAGTGATTGCCATCACGCCACCTGAATGCGCGGGTCGACGACGGCATAGACGACGTCGGTCAACAGGTTGACCAGGATGACGCAAACGCCGATCACCAGCGTGGCGCCCATGATCACCGGGTAATCGCGGGTGCCAACGGCATTGACCAGAAGCAGTCCCATGCCCGGCCAATTGAACACGCTTTCCAGGAAGATGGCGCCGCCAATGGCGATGCCGACCGTCGAGCCGATCAGCGTGATGACCGGCAAGAGCGCGTTGCGGGTCGCGTGCTTGATGATAATCCAGAACTCGCGCACGCCCTTGGCACGCGCCGTCCGCACGTAATCCTGGTTGAGCACTTCCAGCAGCGAAGCGCGCATGTAGCGCATGATCAGCGCGGCATGGCCGATGGACAGCAGGCAAGCGGGCAGGATGAGGTGCGCAAGCACGTCGGTCATCGAGAACGACGCACCCGCGGTCTGCATGCCGCCGGACGGCGCCCAGCGCAGCAGCACCGAGAAAAAATAGAGGCCAAGCAGCGCCGTCAGAAAAGCCGGGCTGGAGATACCGATAAACGACAGCACCGACAGCGCGATGTCGGACGGTTCGTTACGGCGCACCGCGCTAAAAATGCCGGCGGAAATGCCGAGCACGATGGCGATCGCCAGGCCCGTGCCCATCAGCAGCGCGGTCGGGCCGATGCGCTCCATGACCAGCGGCAGCACGGCGACGCCGCTGCGCTGGATCGAAAAGCCGAAGTCGCCGCCCAGCGCCGCGCGCAGCCAGGCCAGATATTGCACGGGAAGCGGCCGGTCGAGCCCAAGCCGTTCGCGCAGCCCCTCGAGATCGGAGGCGGACATCGGCACCGACGGGTTGATATAGGCGTCGATCGGATCGCCCGGCGCCAGCCGCAACAGGATGAAGATGAGGACGCTGAGCGCGACCAGCATCAGCAATCCTGTAGCGCTGCGGCGGGCAATGAAGCTCAACATGGGCTATCCGTGGCGGTGGCAGGCGGCGCCAAAGTGGTCCGCCTGCTCGCTTCGTTGCGGGGTTCTTACTGGATATCCCAGCGCTCCGGGTGAGCTGCGTAGGGGCCGCCGCCCGGCGCCGGCGTCCAGACGAAGTCACGCAGCTTGTTGGAGGCCACGCCATAGCGGTTGGCCACCCACAGCGTTGCCCAGGGCAGGTCCTTGTTCATCACCTTGCAGACCTCCTGCCAGGATTGGTCGATCTTGGCCGGATCGGTCTGGCCGAGGGCGGCGTCCAATGCAGCGCTCAGATCGTCGAATTCGATGCGCATGGTGTTGAAGCCTGCCGGCGGGATCTGCGACTTGTTGAGGCCGGGGTTGAGGCTGGCCGGATTGGGGCCGTTCTGCAGGCCGGCATAGACCATCGGAAAGGCATTCCAGTCCGGCGTGCCTTGTTTGTAGACGATGCCGTTATAGGTCGGCGTATCGACGACGCGCGGCACCACGTTAATGCCGACTTCGGCCAGCATCGACTGGATGGCGGCCATCACGTTGGCCGCTTGCGGCGAGCCGTAATAGGTCAGCAGGGTGATCGGTTTGTCGCCGTTGATCTTGTCCCAGCCCGCCTCGGTCAGCAGCGCCTTGGCCTTGGCCGGATCGTAGGCATATGGTTCGAGACCCTGGGGAACGAGATGCGGCGCGACATAGCCGCAATTGGCCGGCTTGGCGGCACCGCCATAGAGGCTGTCTATGATGGCGTTGCGGTCGATCGCGTACATGATCGCCTGGCGGACACGGATATCCCTGAACAGGTCGACCTTCTGATTCAGGCCGATATAGTTGACCACGTAGGAGGCACCTTCGATCACTTTGAAATTGCTGTCACTTTTGAAGGAGGCCGCATCGTCGGGCTCGACATAGGTGAACTGGATTTCGCCGGCACGGAGCGCGGCGACGGCCGCCGCCGGTGACTCGAAATAGCGGTTGATGAGCACGTCTACCTTCGGTTTGCCGCCGCGATAATCGTCATCGGCTGCCAGCTCGACATATTGGTCGCTCACGTAGCGTTTGAACTTGAACGGGCCGGTGCCGACCGGAGTGGTCGACCACCAGGTGCTGGTCGCCAGCGATTCCGGCGACAGGGTGGCCAGGGCATGCTCCGGCAGGATCATCAGCTGCGAGAGGATCGATAGAAACGATCCGTTCGGTTTCGATAGCTTCACCACTGCGGTGTGGTCATCCGGCGCATCGACCGAGGCGATGTCGGCGAGACGGGCGGCAAACAGGCTGCCGGAGGCCTTGTTCTTGGCAAGCTCGAGCGTGAACTTGACGTCCTTCGAGGTGAACGGCTTGCCGTCGTGCCAAGTCTCGTTGACCAGGTTGAACGTATAGCTCAGCTGGTCGTCGCTGATCTTGTAGTCCTTCGCGAGGTCGCCTTCGATCTCGGTCAGCCCGGCATTGTAGATGACCAGCGGTTCAAAATAGGTGCTGAGCCAGGTGTAGCCGCCGGTCGCGACCAGCGGGTTGAAGTTCTTGGGAAAGCCGCCGGGACCGACGTCGAAGCCGCCGGCGATGGTTTTGGCGTTTTGTGCCTGGACGCTGGTCACTGGGGCAATGCTGGCGAGCAGCAGCCCTGCGATAGAGAATACGGTGGTCCTGATGCGCATGGTTTCCTCCCTTGGCATGTTCAGGGTGTTCGGTTCTTGGCGATAACCTGCTGGATTCCCCGGTAATGGTCGTCGAGCCGCCGACGTGCCTGGTCGACATCCTTGGCGGCGACGGCCTCGACGATCTCGTGATGGTCGCGCCATGTCGCCAGCGGCGTCGGATTATCGAGATTGGCGAAATTCGAGGCCTTGTTGAACGCCATCCAGAAGATGTCGATCAGCGCGCTCAGCATGCGATTGTTCTGGCAGCGGAACAGCAGCTGATGGAATTGCTGGTCCTCTTCGGCGAAGCTCTCATGGCGCTCGGCACGTAGCCGCATGCGCTCGGTCAACTGGCGCAGCGCCTCGATGTCATCGGCGCTGATCATCTCGATTGTCTTGGCGATGAGGCCGGTTTCCAGCACGCGACGGATTTCGCGCAGCTCTTCGACGTCGCGGAGCGAATCCTGCAAACCGTAGGCCAGGTTGTCCAGCAGCGGCTTGAACGAGAACTCCTTGACGAACACGCCGATGCCGCGTCGCGTCTCCAGGATGCCGATCGATTCCAGCGCCTTGATGGCCTCCCGCACGGAGTTGCGGCCGACGCCGAGCCGCTGCGCCAGGAACGTCTCCGGCGGCAAGGGATCGCCGGCCTTGAGCTGGTTGCTTTCGATATAGGCCCTGAGGCTTTCCTGCACGGTGACGTGAAGGAGCGGCGGCCTGCTCAACGGTTCGATCGACTTCAGTTCCGCCATCCCACTGCTTTCATCATCCGCTGGACTACCCTGCCCGCTAGTTGTCGTATAGCTACTTGTAGGATATCCTGCAAGCCCATAGCAAACATGTTGCTCCCGAATGAAGATAATCCTCGCCGGCTCGAGCCACTGGCACGCCGAAATGCACCTCGACGCCGCACGCTTTTACGGTGCGGAGATCGCCGGTATCTGGGATCAGAATCCTGGCCAAGCGCATGCGTTCGCCGCGCACCACGACCTGCCGTTTATTGAAGATTTCACGGAGATACTCTCCAGCCCGCCGGACGTGATCCTGTTGATGGGGCACCCTTCGACGGTGCCGGCGCGGGTACGTGCGATCATCGGGGCAGGGATACCGCTGATCCTGGAGAAGCCGGCGGCCAGCCATACGAGGGAACTGATGGGGCTGCGCGACCTCGCCCGACAGCACCAGGCCTTTGTCGCTGTGCCCCTGCCCAATCGTTTCGGGCCGGCCGTTGCCGCCTTTGAGCGGCTGCACCGGCAGGGCCGTGCCGGTGTGGTGGCGCATTGCCAGTTCCGGCTGGTCAATGGCCCGCCTGGGCGCTACATCGCCGACGGTGTCGCCTGGGTCGTCGACCCGGCGGTTGGTGGTGGAGGTGCGTTGCGGAATCTCGGCATACACGGCGTGGATGCTGCACTCAGCCTCGCAACCGGCAGGCTTGGCCTGAAGACCGTTTCGATCGCGAACCGCATCCATCCGGGCCCGGTCGAGGATCATGCGCTGCTGGTGCTGGAAGACGAGGCCGGCGCGCTGTTCATCGTCGAGGCTGGCTACACCTTTGCCTCGATGCGCCCCGGTGGCGACTTCGAATGGCGCATCGTCGCTGCCAATGCGACCCTGGTCGACCACGGTGATCGTGCCAACTGCGCCACGCTCGACGATGCGGCAATCGTCGATCTGCCGGTCGAATTGCCGGCAACCCGCTACCGTCTGTGCATGCGCGACACGCTTGACCGGCTGGCCAGAAAGGCGCCTCCGTCGGTGTCCATCGAGGATTATGTTGCGGCGATGTCGCTGATCGACGCCGCTTATGAAAAGGCAGGACCATGATTGGAATAGGAATTATCGGCGCCGGCGATTTCGGCGCAGCCCATGCGCGGGCAATCCGCGAGGTTGGAGGCATTCGCCTCGCCGCCGCCTCTCGTGGAAACGCCGATGCACTGCAGCAATTCACCGCCGAATATGGCGGCAGCGGCTACACCGACTGGCGTCGGCTGCTGGACGACAAGGAGGTCGACGCGGTCCTCATTGCCAGCCCCCATCACCTCCACGCCGAAATGGCCATCGGCGCGGCAGAGGCCGGCAAGCACATCCTGCTCGAAAAGCCGATGGCGCCGACGGCGGCCGCCTGCGATGCGATCAATGCCGCCGTGGCCGAGAGCGGCGTCAAGCTGATGGTCGCCCACCTCATGCATTTCGCCCTGCCCTGCATGGCGGCCAAGCAGGTGCTGGAGGAAGGAGTGCTCGGCCGGCCGCTCATCGGATCGAGCTGGATCATCAAGCTCTGGATGGAGCACAATCGCCGCGACTGGCATCTGCGCAAGGCGAGCGGCGGCGGCATGCTATTGACTGCCGGCATCCACGCGCTCGACCGCCTCGTCTGGCTGATGGATGACGATGTCGTGTCGGTAAGCGGCATGCTCGGCGCCAAGTTCCATGACCAGGAAGCAGACGACACCGCCTTGCTCGGACTGCGCTTCGCCGGCGGCGGCATCGGCCAGGTGCAGAGCGTCGGGTACCGCACCGGCGCTACGACCTACGCCATGGACCTTATCTGCGAGCAGGGAACGCTGCGCATCGACATGGACCGCGGCACGATGCTTGGCCGCGATACGGTCTCGACCGAGCTGCCCGGTTCCTTTGAGCCGAACTGGATGCATAACGCGCTGGTGCGCGAATGGCGCGCGATGCGCGATGCCATTGCCGACGACACGCCGGTGCCGGTCGACGGCGCCTATGGGCGCAAGATGATCGCCATCATCGAGGCCGCCTTTGCCTCGAACGAAACCCTCCGCGAACACGAGATCGCCGGTGGACGCTGATCTTAACGACCACCTGGCTCGCTTGCCCGCACACGCGCCGCGCGGCGTCTGGGGCGCCGTGATGCTGGCCATTGATGATCGCGGAGCGATCGACTGGCAGGCGACGAAAGAGACGATCGCCCGGCTCTGCGCATCAGGTGTCGACGGCGTCTATTCCAATGGCACAGCCTGCGAATTCCATTGCCAGACCGAGCCCGAATTCGACCGGCTTTGTGAGCTGGTTGCCGAAACAGCCGGCCGCGCGCGCCTTCCTTTCCAGATCGGTATCAGCCAGTCCAATCCGCGCGTCGCGCTGGAGCGGCTGACGCGGGTCGCCGCACTTCGCCCGACGGCGGCTCAATTCACCTTGCCCGACTGGTGGCCGCCCAGTGACGACGAGATCATGCGTTTTGTCGGCGGCCTCTGCGAGGCCGCGCCCGAAACGCCGCTGGTGCTCTACAACCCGCCGCACGCTAAGCGCCGCCTGACGCTCGACGGCATCGCCAGGCTGCGTGCGGCCGTGCCATCGCTGGTCGGCGCCAAGCTGCCGGGCGGCGACGCCGGCTGGTATGCCGATATGCGCCACAAACTGGACGGATTCTCGGTCTTCGTTCCCGGCCACACGCTGGCGACAGGGTATGCCGGAGGGGCTCACGGCAGCTATTCCAACATTGCCTGCCTCAACCCGAAGGGCGCGGTGCAGTGGTGGCACATGATCCGCACCGACAGGGTCGCAGCTGCCGAGGTTGAGGCCCGCATACGGGCCTTCCTCGCCGCACATGTTCTACCGTTTCGCACCCGTTACGATGTCGGCGATGCAGCACTCGACAAGGCGATGGCGGCGGCCGGCGGCTGGGCGCCGCTCGGGCCGCGATTGCTCTGGCCCTACAGCTCCGTTCCCGATGAGGAAATCCCGACCTTGGCCAAGGCCGCTCACGCGACTTTCCCGGAATGGCAGTAGCGCCGTCAGCGAGGTGCGTGACGACGGCGGCTCTTCAGCAGCCGGCTCTCGCGCCCTGTGTCGCGCGTGACGCAAACGCCCCCGGCTGAGGGATATCGGCCTCGCGCCGTGCCAGCGAATTGCGCAGCAGTGCGATCGCCTCGCGGCCGGCCGTCGCAATCTCGCGTGGCCTGTCGACGCCGACGATCATGAACTCCTTGATCCCCAAAGCGACGTAGGAAAGCAGCGACAGCGCGACCTGCGCCGGCGGCCCGGCCAGTTCGACCGCCTTCTGGCAGGAAGTGGCCGGTTTGTCTTCCGAACGGATTTGGACGGGAAGCGCGAAACGCAGCTTGCCGGCCCGGCCGTGTTCGGCGGCGGCGCTGCGTACACGCTCCATAGACTGACGGATTTCTGCAAGCGGGCCCGGCGCCAGCTCGAACACGTCCGCATGCCTGCCCGCGACCCTGAGCGCCGTGCCGGACCGTGCGCCCATGCGGATGTTTACGTCGGCGCCATGCGGCCCCTTGCGCGGCACATAGCCGCCTTTGATGCTGTAGAAAGCGCCTTCATGGTCGAACGGTCTGTCGTTCGACCATAACCGCTTCAGCAGCACCAGATATTCGTCGATGCGTTGCCAGACCACCGTATGGCCGGCTGGACGTGCCTCGGCATCGTCGTCGCCGAGTGGCTCGCTGAGCATCCTGAGCGACAGCCGGCCACCGCTTCTCGCGTCGAGGGCAGCGAGTTGCCGTGCCGCCACGATTGGTTCGATCACGCCTGCCCAATGCGTCAGAACGACTTCCAGCGACGAGGTGCGGTCCAGCGTCTGGGCGGCAAGGTCCATATTGGTGAGCAGCCCGGCCTCGTCGTCGATGACGATCTTCCGGAATCCGGCATCTTCGATCAGTGACAGCTTCGTCGCGGTCTCGACAAAGTCATAGAAAAAGCTGGCGTCGGCAGCGTGGATCTTACCGGGAACATGCGTGAACTCGATCGGCATTGCCATCTCCTCCATCACGTTGGAATCAGGGCGCGCAGAAGCGCACCGGCATTCGGTTCATCAACTCCGGAATTTCTGCAAACGGCAGGCCGCTATCCCGAGGAAGCCTCGACGATCAAGGCCTCAATAATCAGGGAATCAGCCCGAGGACCACTGCCCCGGTGAATACAAACGCAAGGGCAAAGACGAGATAGGCGAAAGCGCCGGCGTAGGCCGGCCGCCATGCCTGGTCGGAACCCAGCCTTTGACCTCTGCGGGCAGTCTGAGTGTTCTGGCTATAGGACATATCGACCTCCGTCTCGACGTTTAATCTATAAAATTAGTAGACTTTGTCGAGTGCTATTTTCGCGCGATTGTTGGAACAATTTTCTCCAAACGCCGGACAAATTAGTGCTTTTACTGCTTAGCGCGCTGCCTTTTGAGGCAGGCGGGGTGACGGCGGAAAATGGCAGGTTCACGTGTCCGTGGCTCCTTGGCCAGCCATTGGATGAGCGATAGCATCGCTGCCTCAGTGGAAAGCCGCGACGTCACGGCAAGGCAGCAGGGAGCAAACCATGGGCACAAGACTGGCCGGCAAGGTCGCCATCATTTCGGGCGGCGCGACGGGCATGGGCGGTGCGGCCTCGGAGCTTTTCGCGGCCGAGGGCGCCAAGGTGGCGATCATCGACCGCAACGGCGAAGCGGCGGCTGCCACCGCAGCAGCAATCAGGCAACGCGGCCATGTCGCCGAGCACTGGGTCGCCGACGTCTCGGACGAGGCGCAGGTCGAAGCGGCGGTGAGGGGCGTGATGGAAAAATTCGGCCGGGTCACGGTTCTGTTCAATCACGCCGGCACCATCGTCATAAAACCCTTCCTGGAGACCACGCTGCAGGAATGGGAATGGCTGCATGCCGTCAATGTGCGCTCGATGTTCCTGATGACGCGCGCCGTGCTACCCGGCATGATCGCCGCCGGCGGCGGTTCCATCGTCTGCACCTCGTCGATCTCGGCGGTGGCGGCGACGCCGATGGAGGTGCTCTACGATACCACCAAGGGCGCCTGCCATATGTTCGCGCGCGCCATTGCCGTCGAGTTCCGCGACCGCAACATCCGCTGCAACGCGGTCTGTCCAGGCTTCATCAGGACACCGCATGGCCTGCGCGAGGTCGCCGATCTCGACAAACTCGGCATCGATGTCTCCGACGCGGCAATGGCGGCGCAGCAAGGACGGATCGGCGAGCCGGAAGAGGTCGCGAAGGCAGCCCTGTTCCTGGCCAGCGACGAGGCCAGCTTCGTCAACGGCGCCCATCTGTTCGTCGACAACGGCTTCACCGCGATGTGAAAGGCGAAGCGCGGTTACCGCTCTTCGCGCCGGAACGGCTTGAGCAGCGCCGAGGGCGCCACCGCATTGCGCGACATCACCGCCATGGCGACGATGGTGAAGATGAACGGCAACATCAGGAACGCCTCGTAGGGGATATGGCCAAGCCCGCTCGCCTGCATGCGCAACTGCAAGGCGTCGACGAAGGCAAACAGCAATGCGGCGCCTGCCGTGCGCCAAGGGTCCCAGCGGCCGAAAACGACGAGCGCGATCGCCACCCAGCCGCGTCCCGAAACGACGCCGAAGGTGAACGCGTTGAACTGCGCCATCGACAGGAAGGCGCCTGCGAGCCCCATCAAGGCACCGCCGAGGATCACCGCCTGGAAGCGCGTTGCGATGACGCTGACGCCGGCCGAATCGGCGGCCCGCGGGTTTTCACCGACCATGCGAACCGACAGGCCCCATGGCGTGCGGTAGAGCACGAAGGCGGCCAGGGGAATAGACAGCATCGCCATGTAGACCAGCGAAAACTGGTTGAACACCGCCGGCCCAAGCACCGGTACGTCGGACAGGATCGCGATCGGCAGCGTCTCGAACCCCTTGATGTTCGGCGGCACCGATTGCTGGCCGAAGATCAGCCGGTAGAGGAAATAGGCAAGGCCCGACGAGAACAGCGTCACGCCGATGCCGCAGACATGCTGGCTGAGGCCGAGCGCTACCGTGAACAGCGCATGCACGGCACCCATCAGCGCCCCGGTCAGCACCGCCGCAAGCACGCCGAGCCACAGGCTGCCGCTGAGGCTCGCCGCGGTGAAGCCGGTCATTGCCGACAAAAGCATGATGCCTTCGATGCCGAGATTGAGCACACCGGCGCGCTCGGAGAACATTTCGCCCAGCGTTGCGAAGGCCAGCGGCGTGGCGATGCGGATGATGGCAGCCAGGAAGCCGACTTGGAAGATCTGTTCCAGGACCACGCTCATTTGGCTATTCCCACGCGGCGGATGCGATAGGCGGTGAACAGGAGCGCCACCAGCATGGCGAGCAGCGCCGTTCCCTGGATGACTTCGCTGAGGAAGGCCGGAACGCCGGTCGCCCGCGACATCGCCTCGGCGCCGGTCATGACGGCGGCAAGGAAGATCGCCGCCGGCACCACGCCGAGCGGATTGAGCCTCGCCAGCATGGCGACGACGATGCCGGAATAGCCATAGCCCGGCGAGATGTCGCTCATCACCTGGAAATGCACGCCGCCGACCTCGCCGACGCCTGCAAGGCCGGCCAATGCGCCGGACAGCAGCGCCGTCGAAATCAGCACCCGCTCGACATTGATGCCGCCATAGCGCGCGGCTTCCGGGTTCTCGCCGGTGACCCTGATGCGAAAGCCGAGCGTTGTACGCGCGACCACGAACCAGATCAGGGGTGCCGCGACCAGCGCCGCGACGACGCCGAGATGCAGCCGCGTGCCTTCGATGAGTACCGGGAAATTCGCTGAATCCTCGATCGGGGGCGAGATCGGGTAGCCGCTGAAACTGTCCTTCCATGGCCCCTCGATCAGCGCCATCAGTGCGTAGAAAATGACCGAATTGAGCAGCAGCGAGCTGACCACGTCATCGACCCTGAATTTCACCCGTAGCGTCGCGGGGATCAGCGCGACGGCAGCGCCGGCGGCCCCACCCGCCAGCGCCATCAGCAGCATGGCGAGCGGCCCCGGCATCGGGATGGCGCCGACGGCACAGCTCGCCACCGCACCGGCCAGCAATTGCCCTTCGGCGCCGATGTTCCAGAACTTGGCGCGGAAGGCGACCGCCACGGCAAGCCCTGTGAAGATCATCGGGGTGGCACGCACCAGCGTTTCGGTGACGGCGTAGCTGTCGCCCAGCGACGCCGAAAACATCACGCTATAAGCCTCGACGACGCCGGCGCCAGCCAGTGCGATGAGGCCGCTGCACAAGATCAGCGTCGCCCCGATGGCGAGCAGCGGCAGCGCCAGATTGAACCAGGCGGGCGTTGAGGTGCGGGCCTCGAGACGGAACATCACGCCTCCGCTCCGGTCATCATCAACCCGAGTCTGGCGACGCTGGCGTCGGCACTGTCGAGCGTGCCGACGATGCGGCCCTCATACATCACCGCGATACGATCCGAGAGCATCAGCAACTCTTCCAGGTCCTCGCCAATGATGATGATGCCGCAGCCCTTGGCGCGCATGTCGAGGAATTTTTCGTGGATGAAGCGCGCGGCGCCGATGTCGAGGCCGCGAGTCGGCTGCGAAACGATCAGCACCTTCGGATCGAAGGCGAGTTCGCGCGCCAGAAGCGCCTTTTGCAGATTGCCGCCGGAAAGCGCCCCGGCGCGCGTCATCGGGCCGGGGCAACGTATGTCGTAGGCCTTGATCTGCGCCTCGGCGAAGGCGCGGATCGCATCCGGCTTAAGCAGGCCGTTGCGGCTGAACGCCGCCGTGCCGATGCGCGGCAGCACCATGGAATCGGCAAGCGGCAGATTGGTGACCAGCCCTGTCGTCATGCGGTCTTCCGGGATGCGGCCGAGGCCGAGCGCCTGGACTGTGCTCGGCGAGAACCGCGAAACCGCTTTGCCGGCTATGGTCATCTTCCCGGCATCGGGCGCACGCACGCCGGAGATGACCTCGGCAAGCGCGCGCTGGCCATTGCCGGAGACGCCGGCGATGCCAAGGATCTCGCCGCCACGAACCGACAGCGAAACATCGCGCAGCGCCATGCCGGAATGATGCGATGTCGAGATACCGTCGAGGGTCAGCACGGCCGCACCGGGCATCGACGGTCCTCTGGCCGGAGGCACGATCTCGTGGCCGCACATCAGCCGCGCCATCTCCGAAGACGTCGTGCTGGCCGGCGCATCGACGCGACCGGCAACGCGCCCATGCCTGAGCACGACGCAGCGATGCGTCAGCGCCCGCACCTCGTTGAGCTTGTGCGAAATGAAGATGATGCCGAGCCCTTGTGCCGCCATCGAGCGAAGCGCCGAAAACAGTCCGTCGACCTCTGTCGGCGCCAGCACCGCCGTCGGCTCGTCGAGGATCAGCAGCCCTGCGCCGCGAAACAGCGCCTTGACGATTTCGAGCCGCTGTTGCTCGCCGACCGACAGCGCCGAGACGGGGAGGTCCGGGTCGAGCGTCAGCCCGTGCTGGCGGCCGATCTCGGCGAGCCGCGCCAGCCCGCCGGCGCGGTCGATCCGGCCCGATCTGCCGGGAATGCCGATCAAGAGGTTCTCCAGCACCGAAAGCCGCGGCGCGAGATGAAAATGCTGGTGCACCATGCCGATGCCAGCGGCCAGCGCATCGGCCGAGCTGTTGATCGCCAGCGGCCGGCCCTGCACCAGGATCTCGCCGGCATCGGGCGCATAGGCACCGAACAGCACATTCATCAGCGTCGTCTTGCCGGCACCGTTTTCGCCAAGCAGCCCGAGGATTTCACCCGGCGCGACGCTGAGATCGACGGCTTCGTTCGCCTTGACGGCGCCAAAGCTCTTGGAGATGCCGCGCATTTCGATGAGAGGGGCAGGCGTTGACAAGGCGGGATCCTGGTGGCGTTGACGCCGATATCCCTCCCCCTTGAGGGGAGGGTGCCGAGCGAAGCGAGGCGGGAGGGGTCGTCTCAACCGCCTCGACGTTTAGACCGAAAAAGATGGAGCGCGTCGCCGAGAACCCCACCCGGCCCTACGGGCCACCCTCCCCTCGAGGGGAGGGATGCGCCGCTCAGTCCGAGACCGGCGTATTCTCATCGACATCGACACGGAAATTGCCGTCGAGGATTTCGGCCTTCTTCTTTTCGACCAAGTCCTTGACCTCGGCCGGCAGCGTCTTGTCGAACTTGTGATAGGGCGCGAGGTAGGAGCCGCCCTTGGCCATGCGCGAGAAATCACCGTAATCCTGCGCCGTAAAGACGCCGGCCTTGACCAGCTTGATTGCCTGCTCGACCGTCGGATACATGTCCCAGACCGGCCCGGTGATCACCGTGTCGGGGCCGAGGCTCGATTGGTCCGACATGTTGGAGATAGCGAGGATCTTTTTCTCGACCGCCGCTTCGATGACGCCAAAGCGCTCGGCATAGATGACGTCGACGCCGGCGTCGATCTGGGCGACAGCAGCTTCCTTTGCCTTCGGCGGATCGAAGAACGAGCCGATGAAGGCGACCTTCTTCTTGATGTTGGGATTGACCTCCTTGGCACCGGCAAAGAAGGCGTTGACCAGCCGGTTCACTTCCGGAATGCCCATCGCCGCGACGGCGCCGATCGTGCCCGATTTCGACATTTTTCCGGCAATCATGCCGGACAGATAGGCCGGCTCGTGGATCCAGTTGTCGAAAACCCCGAAATTCGGCTCGGCCGGCCCGGCGCCGGAGCCGAACAGGAAGGCGGTCTTCGGGAATTGCTTGGCGGTCCTGCGCGATTCGCGCTCGGCGGCGAAGGCATCGCCCAGCACCAGCTCATAGCCGCCCTGCGCATATTCGCGCATGACACGGCTGAAATCGGCGGTCTGCACTTTCTCCGACCATTTGTATTCGATGCCGAGTTCCTTCTCGGCCTTCTGCAGGGCGACATGGATCTGGTTGTCCCACGGCTCCTCGATCGGCGTGGCGAAGATCGCCGCCACTTTCAGCTTCTTGGTCTTGGCAAAGGCGCTGCCCGGCAGCATCGCCGCCGCCAGGCCGAGCGCGCCCAGCTCCAGCACGTTGCGTCGCGAAAGCCCTTCGCGTTTCGATTGGATTCTGCTCTTCCCGTTGTCCATTGCATGCCCCTCTGATTGGCGCCGTGTCGAGCCGGCTCTCTTCTCTGGAATATCGGCGAAGGAACTATGGAACGGTGCCCGGCTTTTGTCCACATGGTCAAATTTGGCCGGGCGGAACTGCTGTAAACGTTCGTGTAATCGCACCTTTAGAACGACCGGAGCTGCTTGCTCACAATCTCTCGAGCGCCACCGCGATCCCCTGGCCGACCCCGATGCACATGGTCGCGAGGCCGTAGCGGCCGCCGCGTTCGCGCAGCTCCAGCGCCGCCGTGCCCGTGATGCGCGCCCCGGACATGCCGAGCGGATGGCCGAGCGCGATGGCGCCGCCATTGGGGTTGACGTGCTCCGCATCCTCGGCAATGCCGAGTTGGCGCAGCACGGCAATGCCTTGCGAGGCAAAGGCCTCGTTGACCTCGATGACATCGAATTGTCGCGGCTCCAGCCCGAGCCGGGCGCATAGCTTTTGCGTGGCCGGCACCGGGCCAATGCCCATGATGCGCGGCGCCACGCCGGCGGTGGCACCACCGAGAATACGAGCGATCGGCGTCAACCCGTATCTTTTCACGGCGGTTTCCGAGGCGACGATCAGCGCTGCGGCGCCGTCATTGACGCCCGACGCATTGCCGGCCGTAACCGTGCCGCCTTGCCGGAACGGCGTCGGCAACTTGGCCAACGCTTCGATCGACGTGCCCCCGCGCGGATGCTCGTCCCTTGATACGACCACCGCATCGCCCTTGCGCTGCGCGATCGTCACCGGCGTGATTTCCTTTGCCAGACGACCATTGGCTTGCGCGGCTACGGCCTTGTCCTGGCTGCGCACGGCAAACGCATCCTGGTCTGCGCGGGAGACAGCGAACTCTTCCGCCACGTTCTCGCCGGTCTCCGGCATCGAATCGACGCCGTATTGCTTCTTCATCAGCGGATTGATGAAGCGCCAGCCGATCGTGGTGTCGTAAATCTCGGCATTGCGCGAAAAGGCGGTCTCCGCCTTCGGCATGACAAACGGAGCACGGCTCATCGATTCGACGCCGCCTGATACTATCAGCTCCGCCTCGCCGGCTTTGATGGCGCGGGCAGCAATCATCACCGCATCCATGCCCGAACCGCAGAGGCGATTGACGGTCGAGCCGGGAACCTCCTTGGGCAGGCCGGCCAGCAGCAGCGCCATGCGCGCCACATTACGATTGTCCTCGCCGGCCTGGTTGGCGCAGCCATAGACGACATCGTCGATGGCGGCCCAGTCGATGCCCGAATTACGCTCGACCAGCGCCTTCAAAGGGATAGCGCCGAGATCGTCGGCACGGACCGCCGACAGCGAACCGCCGAAGCGTCCGATCGGCGTGCGGATGTAGTCGCAGATATAGGCCTCGGCCATAATGCAGCCTTCCCGTTTGCGCTGATGATTTCTGCTCCCGGCCCAGCCATGTTGGCCGCATTCTCCTTGAGACGAAAGCACATCTTGCCGCCGGCCGTTAGGCCAAAGACAATTACAGCTGCCGCCCGCCGGGAGCGGCGGATCAGCCGATGCTTTCTCCACCGTCGATTACCAGCGCCTGGCCGGCGTTGATACTAGCCGCCGTTCCAGGAACCTGTTTCGGCCATCTGTCTGAGCCGGGGCGCCACCCGAAAGACGTCCTTGCCGGTCCGCTGGTGCCAGTGATCCAGCCGCCGGATGATCTTGTCGACGCCTTCGAGGTTCGCCCAGAACATCGGCCCGCCCTTGCCGACCGGGAAGCCGTAGCCGTTGACCCAGACAAGGTCGATATCGGACGCGCGGGCGGCAATCTTTTCCTCGAGGATTCTGGCGCCCTCGTTGATCATCGGATAGAGCGTCCGCTCGATGATCTCCCCGGCGCCGATTGGCCGCGGTGCAATGCCGCGTTCGGCAGCCTTGTTGCGGATCAGCGTCTCAACCTCCGGATCGGGCAGCGGCGTGCGCGAACCGTTCTCATAACGATAGAAGCCGCTGCCGGTCTTCTGGCCGAAATGTCCCTGTTCGCACAACGCATCGGCGATCACGGCCGTCCGGCCGCGCGCCTTGCGGTTGCGCCAGCCTATGTCGAGGCCGGCGAGATCGCTCATCTCGAACGGCCCCATCGGCCAGCCGAAATCGGTGAACACCTGGTCGACCTGGCTCGGCATGGCGCCTTCCAGTAGAAGCGTCTCCAGTTCCGCACCGCGCGCCGCCAGCATGCGGTTGCCGACGAAGCCGTGGCAGACGCCAACGACGACCGGCACCTTGCCGATCCGCCGTGCCAGATCGACGATGGTCGCCAGCACGTCGGGCGAGGTCTTGTCGGCGCGGACGATTTCCAAAAGCTTCATGACGTTAGCCGGCGAAAAGAAATGCATGCCGAGGAGATCTTGCGGCCGCGACGTCGAACCGGCGATCTCGTTGACGTCGAGATAGGAGGTATTGGTGGCGAGGATCGCGCCCGGTTTGGCCACCGCATCGAGCCTGCCGAAGACATCCTTCTTGACCGCCATCTCCTCGAATACGGCCTCGACGATCAGGTCGCAATCGGCGAGGTCGGCATAGTCGGTGCTGCCCCTGAACAAATCCAGCCGCTCGCGCTTGGCGTCTTCGCTCAGCGATCCGCGGATAACGGAAACGGCATAATTCTTGTCGATCGTCGTCAGTCCGCGTTGCAATGCTTCCTGCGTCGTCTCCAGCAAGGTCACGGGAAGACCGCCATTGGCGAACGCCATGGCGATGCCGCCGCCCATGGTGCCGGCGCCGATGACGCCGACCCGGGCGATCTTGCGCCTGACGACATCCTTGCCGGTAATCTTTGCCGCCTCACGTTCAGCGAAGAACAGATGCCGCTGCGCGCGTGACTGGTCACCGGCGACAAGCTTGAGGAACAGGTCGCGCTCCGCCACCAGCGCTTCGTCGAAGGGCAGCGTCAGGGCGTTGCGGACCGACTGCGCACAGGCGATCGGCGCCTCGAGGCCGCGTGCTTTTTTGGAAAACGCTGCCGCCTGCTTGTCGAAAGCCGGCAAGTCGGCCTGGTCAAGGCGATCATTGCGGTCGCGCACGGGCGTGAACGGACCGCCTTTCGCGGCCGTTTCGCTGGCGAAACTCACCGCTTTCGCGATCAGGTCGCCATCGAAGACGGCATCCACCAGGCCGTCGGCGAGCGCCTCGGCAGCACCGATCGGCGTTCCCGAAACGATCATGCTGAGTGCCTTTAGCGGACCAACCAGGCGCGGCAGACGAACCGTGCCGCCGCCGCCCGGCAGCAGGCCAAGCTTGACTTCCGGCAGGCCGAGCCTTGCCGTTCGGTCGGCAACACGGAAATGGCAGCCGAGCGCCAGTTCCAGGCCGCCGCCGAGCGCAGTGCCGTGAATGGCTGCGACCGTCGGCTTGGTGATAGTTTCCAGCACGGCGACAATAGCGCGCAATTCCGGCTGCTGCGCCGGTCTGCCGAATTCGGTGATATCGGCGCCGGCGACGAAGGTCCGCCCGGCGCAGGCGATCACGATTGCTCCGACCGACGGCTCGTCCCGCAGGGAAACGAGCGCCCGCATCAACGGCTCGCGCACATGGAAGCTCAGTGCGTTGACCGGCGGATTGTCGATGATCACCACCGCGACGTTGCGATGCCTTGTGGTGCTGACGAAATCGGACACGCAAACCTCACGCAACGATGTTGGCCAATAGCGCGACGGGATTTACAGCGCTGGCATGCGGATGGGAACCACGTGTTTTGCGGGCCGGATCGTTATCCCCTCGCCGCCGGGTGCCTTGCCTTAGCGCAGCGCCTTCTGCCCACCGGCGGCGGTGATGACGCCGACGATGATCAGCCCTGTCAGCACCAGGCGGACGCCGACGCTGACGCCGAATGTGTTGAGCATGGTCAACAGCAGCACGAGAAACAGCGCCGCGCCCCAGACCCCCGGCACATTGGCCTTGCCGCCAGCCACCGACGTGCCGCCGATGACGACGACCGCGATTGAGGCCAGCAGATACTCATTGCCGATATCGACATTGGCGCCGCGGAAATAGCCGGCGAGCAGTGCGCCGTCGAGGCCGCCGAGCGCGCCCGACAGCGTGTAGGTGAGGAAGCGGGTGCGGCCGACATTGACGCCGGCCAGCCAGGCGGCGCGGATGTTCTGGCCGATCGCCAGCACCGAGCGTCCGTAGATCATGCGCTGCAAAACGATGCCGGCGCCGATGGTGAACAGCACGGTGAGGATCGCCAGCACCGGGATGCCGAACACCTGCCAGTTGGTGAAGTCGGCAAAGCCCGGCGGCGGCTTGATCTGCAGGCCGCGCCCATAGCTGATATCGACCGACTGGATAACGAAACTGGCCGACAGCGTCGCGATGATCGGTGGAATGCGCAGCGCCCAGATCAGCAGATAGTTGACGGCGCCGATCGCCATGCCGCAGGCAAGCGCGGCCAGCAGCCCGACCGCGATCATCGCATCGTTGCCGTCCATGACCTTCATGGCGACGGCGCTGGCAAGGCCGATGTTGGCCGGCAGCGACAGGTCGACATTGCCCGGCCCGAGCGTGATGACGAACATCTGGCCGACGCCGACAATGACGGTGAAGACCGCGAGCGACAGCGCCGCCGTGATCATGCCGCCGCCGCCATAGCCGCCGGTGAAGGCGATGGTCGCCAGCCACACCAGCAGCGCCCCGAAGAATGACCAGATCCAGGGTCTGGCGAGCAGGGTCCGCAGCGAAGCCATGCTCACCTCTCCCTGCGGCTGATCAGCACCCGCGCTGCCAGCACGATGATCAGGATGGCGCCATTGGCGGCGACCTGCCAGTCGGGCGGAATGTGCATGAAGGTCAAGAGCGGCGATGCGGCCAGAGCCAGCGTCAGCGCGCCGATGACGGCGCCGATCGGCGACACCCGGCCGCCGACGAACTCGCCGCCGCCGAGGATGACGCCGGCGATCGAAAGCAGCGTATAGCCATTGCCGATATTGGCATCGGCCGAGGTGGTGATGCCAATCAGCGCCATGCCGGACAAAACCCCGAACAGGCCGGTCAGCGCAAACAGCGCGATCTTGGTGCGCAGCAGCGACCAGCCGGCGCGCTTGAGTGCGGCTGAATTGCCGCCCGATCCACGCAGGATGACGCCATAGGAGGTGCGCATCAGGCCAAAGTGGACGACGGCCGCGATCAGCAATGCCGCGATGATCGGGAACGGAATGAAGGGTGGCTTGAAGGCCATCAGCGCCAGCAGCCAGTCCGGCGCCTTGCCGCCGGGCTTGGGCAGAATGAGGATGGCCATGCCCTGCCAGACGAAACTCATGCCGAGCGTCACCACGATAGAGGGCAGGTTGCGCAGATGGATCAGCGCGCCGAGCAGCGCGTAGACGCCGATCGACCCGAGCAGGATGACGACGCCGAGCAGCGGCGCGTCCTTCAGCCACGTCGCCGTCACACAGCCGACGAAGCCGACAAAGGTGCCGATCGACAGATCGAGCTCGTTGCCGGCGATGACGAACATCTGCGCGATCGTCGCCAGTGCGATCGGGATCGCCAGATTGAGCATCAGGCTGAAGCCGAAATAGCTGATGGCGCGCGGGTTGAGCCAGGCGATCGCGATGAGCACCAGCGCCAGCGACAGTGCCGGCAGCAGGCTGCGCAGCATACGCGCCCGCCTCGTGGCGCGAGCCGAAGATTTTAGCCCATTCTCGACAGATGCCGCTGTCATCTCAGGCCGCCTCGCCGAACGACGACTGGATGATTTTTTCTTCCGTCAGTTCGTCGCGACGAAGGTTGGCGACAATCCGGCCGTTCTTGAACACATAGATATGGTCGCAATTGTCAAGCTCTTCGGTTTCGGTGGTGTACCAGAGGAAAGTGCGGCCATGGCGAGCCTCTTCGCGCACCAGGTCGTAGACTTCGAGCTTGGTTCCGATGTCGACGCCGCGCATCGGATCGTCCATCAGCACGATCTTGGCGTCGGAGCCGAGCGCCCGCGCGAACAGCGCCTTCTGCTGGTTGCCGCCGGACAGCGAGAAGATATTGTTGTTCATGTCCGGCGTACGGATGCCGATTTTCCGCTGCCACAACTCGGCGAGCTCGGCTTCGCGCTGCCGCGAGATCAAGAGGCCGTTGCGCAATCGCGCCAGCGAACGGATGCCGATGTTCTCGGCAATCGACCACTGCGGAAAAATCCCGTCCGACTGGCGGTCGCCGGCAACCAGCGCCACCGGCGCGGTGACCTCGATGCCGGTCCTGGCGCGGGAAGCCGCCGCAAAGATAGCCAGCAAAAGATCGGTCTGCCCGTGCCCGGCAAGTCCGGCAAGGCCGATGATCTCACCGGCACGGGCGACGAGCTCGTTGCCGTCCTGCTGTCGCGCCGGCCGCGCCCGGACCCGCAGCGGACCGGGCTCCGGCTTGCCGCTCGCAATCTCTGCGGCGGCCTTCTCGCGTGCCGCAGCTCCGCCCATCGCCGTCACCAGCCTGTCGCGGTCGAATTGATCGGCCTGCCCCGCGGCGACGACCTTGCCGTCGCGCATCACGACGATGCGGTCGGCATTTCCGAGCACTTCGCCGAGCACATGCGAGATCAGGATGCAGCTCTTGCCGGCGGCTACGAAGCGGCGCACGAACGCCAGCAACTGGCCGGCGGTGTGCGCGTCGAGCGAGGATGTCGGCTCGTCGAGGATGACCAGTTCGAGCGGCTCCTGCGTGACCGTGAAGGCGCGCGCCACCTCCACCATTTGCCGGCTGGTGATGGAAAGATCACCGACGATGTCGGATGCCGAGATGCTGTGGCCGGGGAATATCTCGTCGAGCTTGGCGGCGATCAGATCGGCCGCCTTGCGCCGCCAGCCGAAGCCATTAAGCGACGCGTGGTTGATCCGCGTGTTCTCGGCGACGCTGAGGTTCGGGCAGAGCGACAGCTCCTGGAAAACACAACGGATGCCGAGCTGCTGTGCGCGCGGCACCGAATAACTTGCCTCGACACCGCCGCGGACCGCGATCTGCCCGCTGTCGGGGGCAAGCGTGCCCGCCACCATATGCATGAGCGTCGATTTTCCGGCGCCGTTATGGCCGACGAGACCGACGCATTCTCCGGCACGAACGCTGAAATCGACACCGGCGAGCGCCCTAACGGCGCCGAAATGTTTTTCGGCTCCGTCCAGTCTTATGATGTCCAAACTGACGGCGCCGAAAAGCTTTTCGGCGCCGTCCGGCATGATGATGTCTGCATTGGCCTCGGACATCCCTCAACGATACCCGGTTATCCGTGGCGGCAACAATAGTGCCATGCTCACTTGATGTTGGCCTTGATCGCCGCGATGGCGTCTTCCTGCGTGTATTCGTGGCTGGCGACGCCGCCCTTCGGAATCTTCGGCAGCGCGGCCTCGAAATCATCCTGTGTGAAGGCAAGATAGGGAACCAGCAAGTCGTGCGGCACGTCGGTGCGGCCGTCGAGCACCTGCTGCGCCACCCAGAACGCAAGCGTCGATACGCCCGGCGCGATCGAAGCCGACCAGGTCTGATAACCGTCCTTGTCCTTCTGCTCCTTCCACCACTGCAATTCGTCCTGGCGATTGCCCATGATGATGGTCGGACGCGGCTTGCCGGCGGCGGCGAAGGCCTGCGCCGCGCCGTAGCCGTCACCGCCCTGGTCGACGACGCCGACAACATCCGGCAGCGACGGCAGGATCGTTGCGACGGCTTTCTGTGCCGTTGTCTGGTCCCAGTCGCCGGTCACCGAGCCGACGATCTTGAACTCGGGATGGGCGGCGACGCCTTCGAGGATGCCGGCATGGATGGCATCGTCGATCGAGGTGCCGGCGAGCCCGCGGATTTCCAGGAGGTTGCCACCCTTGGGCTGGAACTTGGCCATCTGCTCGACTTCCTGCTTGCCCATGTCCTTGAAGTCGACGACGACGCGGTAGGCGCAGGGTTCGGTGACGATGCCGTCGAAGGAAACGACGACGATGCCGGCGTCGCAGGCCTGCTTGATGGCGCCGTTGAGGGCGTCCGGAGACGCCGCGTTGATCACGATCGCGTCATAGCCCTGCAGGATCAGGTTCTGCACTTGGGCTGCCTGCGTCGGCACTTCCTTGTCGGCCGTCGTGAAGACGTCCGCGGCGCCGACCACCTTGTCGGCAACCGCCTTCTTGGTGACGATGGCGTAGCTGTCCAGCATCGCCTGCCGCCAGGAATTGCCGGCGTAATTGTTGGAGAAGGCGATTTTCTTGCCGCTGGTGTCGGCAAGCGCGGTGCCCGAGGCGAGCATTGCCGCAAGGGCGCCCAAAACGAATATTTTCTTCATGTCATACTCCTCCCGTGAGTTGCTGTCTTACTGGTGGCTAATGGCTGGCTGGTGGCTGATGGCTGATACGCTCACAACGCTGTTTTTTATCTATTATCAGACAAATGCAGATGGGCGACAAGCTGTCAACAGCAATCCATGGCCGGCGATCAACTTGCGGTGCAATCATTGTAAACGGTTCGGCTCCTGGTCTAGGGATGGCACTGGAGACCGATTGAATGGCAGCGAACCTTGCCCCGGGTGCACCCGGCATTCCGGCGCGCTGGACCTCGAGCGCCAAGAGCGGCGTCGGCACTGCGCTCTCGCCGGCCTGCCCGATCTGGTTCACCATCAGTCACGGTATTCTCAACGAGATCTACTATCCCCGCCTCGACAGCGCCTGCACCCGCGATCTGGGGTTGATCGTCACCGGACCCGATGGCTATTTCTCGGAAGAAAAGCGCGACGCCGAGCACAGCATCGAACCACTCGAGGACGGGGTGCCTGCCTATCGGCTGGTCAACACCGCGGCCGATGGAAGCTACCGGATCCAAAAGCGGATCATTACGGATCCGGAACGTCCCGTCGTGCTGCAGGAGATCATTTTCACGCCGCTCAAAGGCGCGGCCGCCGACTACCGCGTCTACGCGCTGCTGGCGCCGCACCTCGTCAACGCCGGCATGGGCAACACCGCCTGGATCGACGGCCATGAAGGACAGCCTGTCCTGTTTGCATCGGGACGCGGCGTCTGCCTGGCGCTCGCCTCGTCGCTGCCGTGGAAGGCGTGCTCGGCCGGCTATGTCGGCGCCTCCGACGGCTGGCAGCAGCTTCGTCAAGGCGGCCGGCTCGATCCGGTCTGCCGCAGGGCCGAGGATGGCAATGTCGCGCTGACCGGCGAGATCGGCTTTTCGGCCGCGAATCCAAAAATATTGCTGGCGCTCGGCTTCGGCACGACACCGCAACAGGCGGCGGAAACCGCTTTCGCCAGCCTCAGGCAAGGTTTTGAGCCCGCGGTCAGATCCTATGGTCAAAAATGGCGCCAATGGCAGGCCGGTCTGCTGCCGCTGGACCGGCAAGCGGCGTTCGGCCTCAATCCCTACCGCATCAGCACTGCGGTGCTGGCGGCACACCGCTCGTCGACCGGAGCAGCCGTCGCCAGCCTGTCGATCCCGTGGGGCTTCAACAAGGGCGACAACGATCTGGGCGGCTATCACCTGGTCTGGCCGCGCGATCTGGTCGAAACCGCCGGCGGTTTCCTCGCCGCCGGCGACCCGGCGGAAGCCTTGCGCATCCTTGGCTATCTGCGCTCGATCCAGCAGCCGGACGGGCATTGGCCGCAGAACGCCTGGCTCGACGGTTCGGCCTATTGGCCGGGAATCCAGATGGACGAATGCGCCTTTCCGCTGCTGCTCGCCGACGCGCTGCGCCGCGCCGGGCATTTGCCGCCTGCGGTACTCTCCTCCTTTATGCCGATGATCGAGCGTGCGGCCTCCTACGTCGTGCGCAACGGCCCCGTCACCGGCGAAGACCGCTGGGAAGAGGACGCCGGCTACAGCCCGTTCACGCTTGCCGTCGAGATCGCCGCATTGCTAGCGGCTGCCGACATGTTCGATGCCGTCGGCAAAACAGAGCCGGCAAACTACCTGCGGGAAACCGCCGATGTCTGGAACGATCAGATCGAGCGCTGGACCTACGTCGCCGATAGCTCCTCGGGCGATGAAGCCGGCGTCGAGGGCTACTATGTCCGCATTGCGCCGCCCGACAAAGCCGGCGCGGCATCGCCGAAAGACGGCTACGTCCCGATCAAGAACCGCCCGCCGGCCGATACGGACCGGCCGGCCAAGGCGATCGTCAGCCCCGACGCGCTGGCCCTGGTCCGCTTCGGCCTGAGGGCAGCCGACGATCCGCGCATCCTCGACACGGTCAAGGTCATCGACGCGCAATTGCGCTGCGAACTGCCGCAGGGGCCGCTCTGGTATCGCTACAACGGCGACGGCTATGGCGAGCATGCCGACGGCGCACCCTTCGATGGAACCGGCCAGGGCCGGCCCTGGCCGCTGCTGGTCGGCGAGCGCGCCCATTACGAGCTGGCGGCAGGGCGCAGGGACAGTGCGGCACGCCTGCTCGCGACGTTTGAGGGCTCCGCCGGGCCGGGCGGCCTGCTGCCGGAGCAGGTCTGGGACGGTCCCGACATGCCGGAGCGCGAATTGCGGCATGGCGGCCCCTCCGGCAGCGCCAAGCCGCTGGTCTGGGCGCATTCCGAGCACATCAAACTGCTGCGTTCGCTGCGCGACGGCGCCGTGTTCGACATGCCGCCACAAGGCGTCAAGCGCTATATCGAGGGCAGAACGGTGTCGCGCCTCAGGGCATGGCGCTTCAACCACAAGATCCGTACCATCCCGGCAGGCAAGGCGCTGCGCATCGAAGTTCTGGCCCGGGCGGTGGTTCATTGGAGCAGCGACAATTGGGCTACCGTCCATGACACCGGGACCGCCGCGAACCTTTTCGGCATCCATCTCGCGGAGTTGCCGGTTGCCGACGCCGCTCCGGGCAATAGCATTGTCTTCACATTCTTCTGGTCCGATGCCAGCCGTTGGGAGAATGTCGACTTTTCCGTTGGTATCGACGATGCGTCACAGCCACTAGATCATCGATCCCTCAAGTAAGGCAGGACGAGACCATGCAGATAGGAATGATGGGACTGGGCAGGATGGGCGCCAACATGGTTCGGCGCCTGCTGCGCGATGGCCACGAATGCGTCGTCTACGACATCAACCCGGCGAGCGTCGCGGCGCTTGTGACCGCCGGCGCGGTCGGAGCCGCCTCGATGGAGGACTTCGTCGGCAAGCTGACGAAGCCGCGCAGCGCCTGGCTGATGCTGCCGGCGGCGATCACCGGCCGGATCGTCGACCAGGTGGCCGCCCTGATGGAGCCCGGCGACATCATCATCGACGGCGGCAACTCCTATTATCATGAGGCCGTCGACCACGCCGCGCGCCTGGCCTTGAAAGGCTTGAGCTATGTCGATGTCGGCACCAGCGGCGGCGTCTGGGGCCTCGAGCGCGGCTACTGCCTGATGATCGGCGGCCCTGACAGCGCGGTCCAGCATCTCGATCCGATCTTCGCCACGCTGGCGCCCGGCGCCGACGCCGCTTCGCCCGCCCCTGGCAAGGACGCCGGAACCGCTCCCTTCGGCTATCTGCATTGCGGGCCGAGCGGCGCCGGCCATTTCGTCAAGATGGTCCATAACGGCATCGAATATGGTGTCATGGCCGCCTATGCCGAGGGCATGAACATCCTGAAGTCGGCGAATGCCGGCAAACGGCAGCGCACCGCCGACGCGGAAACCAGCCCGCTGGAAAACCCGCAATATTACCAGTTCGACATCGACATCGCCGAAGTGGCCGAGGTGTGGCGGCATGGCAGCGTCATCGGCTCGTGGCTGCTCGACCTGACGGCAGGCGTGTTGAAGGCCGATTCGGCGCTGACGCAGTTCGGCGGACGGGTATCGGATTCCGGCGAAGGCCGCTGGACGCTGAAGGCGGCGATCGACACCGGCGTACCGGCGCCGGTGCTGTCGTCGGCGCTGTTCGACAGGTTCTCCTCGCAAGGCGAGTCCGAATTTGCCGACAAGCTTCTGTCCGCCATGCGTTATGCCTTTGGCGGTCATGTCGAAAAACCGAAGGCCGGCTCGTGACGGGCGACAGGGAGGCACGCCCATGAGCCAGGAACGGTCCGACACGCTGGTGCTTTTCGGCGCCACCGGCGATCTCGCCCACAAGAAGATCTTTCCCGCCCTCTACGCCATGGTGGCCAAGGGAACGCTGAACGAGCCGGTGATCGGCGTCGCCTTCGATCCCTGGGACCTCGCCAAGCTGCAGGCGCGCGCCCGCGACGGTATCGTCAATGCCATCGGCAGCATCGACGAGAAGATCTTCGCCAGGCTTGCCTCGCTGCTTCGCTATGTCAGCGGTGACTACCGGGCGCCTGCGACCTTCGAGAAGCTGAAGACCGCGCTGGGCAGCGCTGAGCGGCCGCTGCACTATCTGGCGGTGCCGCCGGCCATGTTCGAGGTGGTCGTCCAGGGGCTGGAGCAGTCGGGCGCCGCCCAGGGCGCGCGCCTGATGGTCGAAAAGCCGTTCGGCCACGATCTGCAATCGGCGCGCTGGCTGAACCGGGTACTGCATCTGGTCTTCGACGAGAAGTCGATCTTCCGCATCGACCATTATCTCGGCAAGGAGGCGATCCAGAACCTGCTCTATTTCCGCTTCGCCAATTCCTTCCTCGAGCCGATCTGGAACCGCAACTTCGTCGAGAGCGTGCAGATCACCATGGCCGAGGATTTCGGTGTCGAGGGCCGCGGCCGCTTCTATGACGAGGTCGGCTGCATCCGCGATGTCATCGAAAACCACCTGCTCAACATCCTCTTGCTGCTCGCCATGGAGCCGCCGGTCGGCCGCTCGGCCGACGATCTGATCGACGAGAAGGTGCAGGTGCTGCGGGCGATCCGGACGCTAACCAGGGACGATGTCGTGCGCGGCCAGTTCGACGGCTATCTCAACGAGCCGGGCGTGGCGCCGAACTCGCCGGTCGAGACCTTCGCGGCGGTGCGCTTTTTCGTCGATACCTGGCGCTGGCAAGATGTGCCGTTCTTCATCCGCGCCGGCAAATCCCTGCCGGTGCACGCCACCGAGGTCATCGTGCGGCTGAAGCGGCCGCCGCTAGACGTCTTCGATCCGATCAAACCCGGCGAATGCAATCACGTGCGCTTCCGAATCGATCCGCAAGTGGCGATCTCGATCGGAGCCCGGCGCAAGGCACCCGGCGACGACATGGTCGGCGAACAGGTCGAGCTCACCGCGTTGGACGACAGCAAGGGCGACATGCCGCCTTACGAGCGGTTGATCGGCGACGCCATGAACGGCAACGGCCAGCTGTTCACCCGCCAGGACGCCAGCGAACTCGCCTGGCGCATCGTCGGTCCGGTGCTCGGCGACACCACGCCACCGCCTGTCTACGCGCCAAAGACGTGGGGGCCGGCCGAAGCCATGGCTGGATTCGGGCCACCGAACGGCTGGATCAATCCAGCGAAATGATTTCTGGGAGGCGAAAGCGATGGCCAAAGCGGTGAAGCGACCCGCACCCGACGCCGAACAGATCGTGCTTGCGATCGATATCGGCGGCTCGCACGTCAAGATCCGCACCAGCGTCGGCGCAGAGGAGCGCAAGACCGCTTCCGGACCGGAGCTGACGCCGCAGCAGATGGTCGCTGCGGTGAAGACGCTCGCCGAAGGGCTGCACTACGATGTCGTCTCGATGGGCTATCCGGGTCCCGTGCACCACAACCGGCCTTTGACCGAACCGGCCAATCTCGGCAAGGGCTGGGTCGGCTGCGATTTCGCTGCTGAGTTCGGCAAGCCGGTGAAGGTCGTCAACGATGCGCTGATGCAGGCCGTCGGCAGTTATGAAGGCGGCCGCATGCTGTTCCTTGGCCTCGGCACCGGCCTGGGGGCCGCGATGATCGTCGATAACGTCGCCCAGCCGATGGAGCTTGCCCATCTTCCCTACAAGAAGCGCGGCAGTTTCGAAGACTATGTCGGCGAACGCGGGCTGCAAAAGCGCGGCAAGAAGAAATGGCGCAAATACGTCTTCGACGTCGTCGACCGGCTTCGCACCGCCATGCAGCCGGATTACGTGGTCATCGGCGGCGGCAATGTCGATGAACTCACCGACTTGCCCGCCGATTGCAGACGCGGCGACAACACACGCGCCTTCGAAGGCGGATTTCGACTGTGGCGCGACAAATCCCTGATTATCTGATATTGCTGATTGTCTGATATTATCGAGCACCGGCTCAGGGTTGTTAATCCCGCGCTGCCGTTAGTATTATTATTCAAAATAATGTGTGACGTGGCGCGGCGTCATTGCATTGCGCAGATTTGCCGACTAGGAATTTCTGCGACCCCCACGGACGGAGAGATAGATTGACCGACGACAACAACAACGCTCGCAAAGACATCGACCTGCTCGAGCTGACCGCCCATATCGTCTCCGCATATGTCGAGAAGAACCGCTTGCCGGCTTCCGGCCTCGGCGATCTCATCGCCAGCGTCAGCGCTTCCATAGGTGGGCTGGGGCAACCGGCAGTGCCGGTCGCCGCGCCGCTGACGCCAGCCGTCAATCCCAAGAAATCGGTGACGCCGGACTACATCATCTGTCTCGAGGACGGCAAGAAGTTCAAATCCTTGAAGCGCCATATCGGCGTTCATTTCGGGCTGACGCCAGACGCCTACCGCGCCAAATGGGGCCTGCCGTCGGACTACCCGATGGTCGCTCCCAACTACGCGGCCTCGCGTTCGCAGCTGGCCAAGGCGATCGGCCTCGGCCGCAAAGCCGCCCCGCCCGCGCCCGTCAAGAGCCGGGGCAGGAAGGCCAAGGCGACGGCCTGATGCCATCAGATCGAGCGGGATGCACATTGAACGCGTTCCGCTGGTCGGTCTGTTTGTGTTCAGCGGAAGCTGCGACGCTCGAAGCTCACGGCATGGCATCCTAGGGTCTGCGCCGTTACCTCGCGGCAGTGCGCCTGCGGACCAGAACCGAATGCTACCACCCCGTCCCGCGAAAAAGCTCGAACCATTCCGGATTGGTCTTCTCGATCAGCTCGATCTTCCATTGGCGTCGCCAGCGCTTCAGCGACTTCTCGCGCTGGATGGCGTCGACAATGTCGAAATGTTCCTCATACCAGACCAGACGCTGCACACCGTAGCGGCTGGTGAACCGCGAGCCCTCGCCGGATTTGTGCTCCGGCATGCGGCGGCCGAGGTCGTTGGTGACGCCGATATAGATCGTGCCGCGCTTCTGGCTTGCGGTCATATAGGTATAGCCGGTCATGGTTGAAGGGTAGCTGGCGCCGGTGCCGACGCAAGTGCCGTTCTGAACCGTTGCATTCTTCGGCAGATGCAATGGCATGGATCCCAGGTCTGCGCCGCGTCGCTTCGCTCCTTGCTCCGCCCTGGGATGACGAAACGAGAGGTGTTTCGGCTAATCTCGAAAGTTTGCGATCTGCGATCCGCCGCCATCCGCTTGTTATCTGCAAGAACGAAATTGTTGATCCAGGCCGGATTTTTGCGCGCGCCCTGCGCCGAACTGCGTTAAAGGCTTTTTTGGCCGGACCAGCGCCCATCGTGGAAGTGCCCCGCCGGCCGACATCGCCGCCACGGGGCCTTATTCCATGACCGCAGAATCCCAAGTACCATCCGACCAGCGCTATGCCGCCTTTCGCCACCGGCCGTTCCTGAGTTATTGGGCGGCGCGCTTCCTCTCGACATTCTCCACCCAGATCGTGTCGGTCGCCGTCGGCTGGGAGATCTACGACCTGACCCGCGACCCGTTCGACCTCGGCCTTGTCGGCATCGTCCAGTTCCTGCCTTCGCTGCTGCTGGTGCTGGTCACCGGCGACGTTGCCGACCGTTTCGGGCGCCGGCTGATCATGGCGCTGGCGGTGCTGGTCGAGGCGGGCTGCGCCTTGGCCCTCCTGCTGCTGACGCTGCGCGGCCTCTCCGGGCCGATGCCGGTCTTCATCGTGCTCGCCATGTTCGGCATTGCGCGCGCCTTCTTCGGGCCGGCCTCGTCATCGCTGTTCGCCAATCTGGTGCCGCCTGAGGATTTCGCCAACGCCATCGCCTGGAACTCGTCCGCCTGGCAGACGGCAACCATCGTCGGGCCGGTCGCCGGCGGCCTGCTCTACGGGCTTTCGGCCGAAGCTGCCTACACCACAGCGGCCGTGCTGATGCTCATTGCCGCCGTGCTGATCTTCACCATCCCGAAGCCTGCCCAGCGCAGCCGGACCGACAGGCCGACGGTACAGACCCTGTTCGCCGGCTTCGGCTACATCTGGAGCGAAAAGATCGTGCTCGGCGCGATATCGCTCGACCTGTTCGCGGTGCTCCTGTCCGGCGCCTCGGCGCTGCTGCCGGTCTACGCGCGCGATATCCTTGAACTCGGCCCGTGGGGGCTCGGCCTGTTGCGCTCGGCGCCCGGCGTCGGCGCCATCTGCGTCGCCATCTGGCTGGCCGGACACCCGATCCGCAACCATGCCGGCCTTGTCATGCTCGGCTTCGTTGCGCTGTTCGGCGCGTTCACCGTCCTGTTCGGCCTCTCGACCATCACCTGGCTGTCGATCGCTGCTCTCGCCTTGCTTGGCGCCACCGACATGTTCAGCGTCTATATCCGCGAGACGCTGATCCAGCTGTGGACGCCGGACGACGTTCGCGGCCGTGTCAACGCCGTCAACCAGGTGTTTGTCGGCGCCTCCAATGAGCTCGGCGAATTCCGCGCCGGCACCATGGCCGCGCTGATCGGCACGGTTCCGGCCGTGGTGGTCGGCGGTGTCGGGGCGATCGCTGTTGCCGGGCTATGGGCGGTGCTGTTCCCGCAGCTGCGCAAGGTGCGTCATCTCAGGGGGCGAAACTGATTACCGCAGCGCCGGCTTGCCGAAAATCATCGGCAGGAACTCGCCGAGCCAGCGCTTGAGGTGCATGTCCCAGATCAGCCGGCCGCCGAGATGGTCGCGGCCGGGCTGTGCGCCGGGCAGTTCGAAGCGGTGCGCGCCGCGCACCACCCAGCGCTGCATCATCGCCCGGGTCAATTCGCCATGGAACTGGATGCCCCAGGCATTGTCGCCATAGCGGAAGGCCTGGTTGGGATAGGTTTCGGCCGTCGCCAAAAGCGTCGCGTCCTTCGGCAGCGAAAAGCCCTCGCGATGGAATTGATAGACCATTTCCGGCCAATGCATCAGCCTGCTGCCCGCTTCGGTCGCCTTAAGCGGGTACCAGCCGATTTCGACGAGGCCCTCACCGTGGCCCTCGACCCTGCCGCCAAGATGCTTGACCAGCATTTGCGCGCCGAGGCAGATGCCAAGCAGCGGCCGGTTCTCGTTGAGCGGAATTTTAAGCCAGTCGGTCTCGCGGCGGACGAACTCGTCGCCGTCATTGGCGCTCATCGGGCCGCCAAACACCACTGCGCCGGCATGGCCATCCAGCGTCTGCGGCAAGGCCTCGCCGAGCGGCGGTCGGCGGATGTCGAGGTCGAAGCCTTCCTCGATAAGCATATGGCCGACCCGTCCGGGGCTCGAATGCTCCTGATGCAGCACGATCAGGATCTTTGGTCTCGGGCTTGGCTTGGGCGGCATTGGAAGGCTGGACCCTGTCTATTCGTCGCTTGACGTTCCGGCAGCACCAGGAGCCGCGGCGGCCGCCTTGAGGCGCGCCTCGACACGGTCGCGACGTTCGACGCCGATCAGCTCGGCGACCCGCCAGACGGTATTGTCCTCGAGTTCGTGCAGCTCGCCATCGGCATAGACGATCTCCCACATCAGGCCGATGAAGGCCTTTCGCGCCTCGGCGTCGAGATGGCGCTTGAGCACGCTGGTGAAGGCGTAGAGGTCGATCGCCTCATTGTCGGCCCGCTCGCCGGCAGCCGCCAAAGCGTCGAGTTCGTCGCCGCTGATCGAGTAGCTTTCCGCCAGCACCTTCTTGAACCGTTCCCATTCGGTATCCTGGCGCACCCCGTCGGCGTTCATCACGTGGAAAAGCAGGGCGGACGCGGCAACGCGCGGATCGTCGGCGCTGGGGCTGGCGCCACCACCGGACGGCAGATCCCTTAGAAACGACAAAACGCGTTCGAACATTAAATCATTCCCAATAAGTCCGGGTCCACTCGACCCTGATCAGAACAAACGAAACCGGCGCGTCGATTTGTCCGCCGCGTCGTCGGGATCGACGCCGGGATCGTCGGGCAGCCGCGTCAGCTCCTGCGCCGGCTCGACGGCTTCGGCATCTTCCGGCACTTGGGCAAACGCCGCCGCGGTGATTGGTGTCACATGATCCTCGGCGGCACGGTTTTCGGTCCTCACTTCGGTCGCTGTGCCCGGTGTCTCGGCAGCAACGGCTGTGTGCTCGATCGCCTCGGCTGTTTCCTGTACCGGTTTGGCTGGAGCCGCGATGGCCGGCATCGGTCCCTCCGGAGTCTCTTCATGGCTGTCGATCAACTGGCCGAGCCGCTCCATCGGCGCCCGCCATTCGAATGCGTCGAGCCTGCCGGTGATCGGCGATACCGGAGCCCAGCGTTCGGAGACGACGCCGTCGGCGACCCAGGCCGGGTCGCGCGGCGCTCTCACCGCCTTCGACAGCAACTGCCGCACCTTGCCCTGGTCACCGCTCTCGGCCTCCTCGATGTCGGCCAGCAGCAGATAGGCGCCTTCGCGGCGATCCATGCGGATGGCGGCTTCCGCCTCGCGGCGGGCGGTTGCAAAATCCTGCGCATCGAGCGCGGCGCGCGCCACGGCCAGCGAGGACTCGGCATGATTCTTCTTCAGCTCCTGCAGCTTCTTTGCCCGGTTCAGCCGGTCGAGCACGGCATCGCCCGGCCTGGCATGGACATAGAGCTCCGCGATCTCCGGGTGCGGCTCGGCCTTCCACGCCGCCTCGAGGATTTTCGAGCCTTTGCGCACGTCGTTCTGCCGAAACAGCAATTTCGCCGCGACGACCGCCGCCGGTGCGAAATCCGGCCGCAGCCGGTTGGCTTCGAGCGCCGCCGCCCTTGCAGCATTGGCATCGCTGTCGATCAGCGCCTGCGCCTTGGCGGTCAGCAGCACGGCGCGACGCCGGTTGGCCGCATCGCGCTCGATCTGCCGGGTCGACTTCTGGGCATCGACCAGTTTCAGCGCGCCATTCCAGTCGCCACGCCCGGTCAGGTCTTCCAACGTCGATTCGGCCGCCCAGGCCAGTTGCGGCGCCACCGCCGCTGCCCGGCCGGCATAGTGGCGGGCCGCGTTGCGGTCGCCGAGCCGCTCGGCCTCGAGATAAAGCCCGCGCAGGCCGAGCAGCCGCATTTCGGGATCGTCGAGCATGGTCTCGAATTTTTCACGGGCGCCTTCATGGTCGCCTTCAAGGAGCGAGGCCTGCGCGTCGAGCAGCTGGATCAGCGGCTCCTGGTCGGAGCGGATCAGCTTTGCCGCTTCCTTGGTCTTCTTGCGGGCGAGCGCGCCGTCACCGGCGCCGGCGGCGATCATCCCGGTCGACAGCGCCTGATAGCCGCGGTCGCGGCGACGCACGCGGAAATAGCGCGAGATCGTATAGGGACTGTTCCACAGCGCCTTGACCAGCCACCAGACGATCATCACCGCGGCAACCACGGCAACGACCGCCACCGCCGCGACCATCAGGCTGACCTGGTATTGATAGCCGTTGAAGGTAACGAGCATTTCACCCGGCCGGTCGGCCAGCCAGGCGAAGCCGAGCCCGAGCGCAAAGACGACGGCAAGGAAGGCGAGGATGCGGATCATTGGGTTCCTCACGCCTTCATCGCGCCGGCGATGAGCGAATCGATCTGTGTCTCGACCTCCATCCGCGCTTTCAGTTTCCCGGCAAAGTCGGCGCCGGCGGCCTTGGCCGCCTCGGGCAGGGCTTCGTATTCACTGAGCGCCTTGGCGTAGTCGCCCTGATTGACCGCGACCTCCATGCGGGCAACGGTTTCCGGGACACCGGTGCCTTCGACGGCACCGATCGGCCTGACCTTGACCAGCGATTCGGCGCTCGACAGCAGCTTTTGCAGGATGCCGGCATTCTGGTCGACAGGCGTCGCGGCAGCGAGCATGGCGTTGGCGGCGGCGTCCGCTTCGGCGGCAATCTCGGCCCGCGTCGGCACCCCCTTTTCGGCATAGGCGCGCAGCGTCGCGATCTCGGGCGCATCCGGTGAGATCGCGGCAAAGGTTTCGAGTTCGGCTGCGAACGGCGCACCTCGGTCGAGCGCAGCCTTGAGCGCCGAGGCGGCAATGGCCAGCGCGATCTTCGGCTGCGAAGCCTGTGCATCGACCTTGCCCGAGAGCTGGGAAACCGACTGTTCCAGAGCCGCAAGCCGGCCTTCCTGCGCCTTTGCCGTTTCGCCGGCTGACTTCACCAAGGCGTCGAGCGCGGCCAGCCTTTCGTTGAGCGGGCCGAGATCGACCGGCGCCGTGCCGCCGGCCTTGCCGAGGGCCGCGACCGCCTGCTCGATCTGCCGGACCTTGTCGCCAAGTGCCGCCAGCCCGGCATTGTCGCCGGCGCCGCCTTGTTCGACAGCCGACTTCAACGCCGCGACGTCCGCTCTGACCTGGTCCAGCGCCGACGACAGCCCGTCCACCTTGGCCGAGGCGTCATTGTTGGCGTCGGCCTGTCTGAGGTCCGCGACCTCGCGTTTCAGCGAAACGATCTCGCCATTGACCGCGTCGAGCGACACGCCGCCCGGCCCCGGCGCACCGAGCAGGCCGGCAAATTGCAGCCCGCCGGCTGCGGCGAGCGCGATGACGCCGCCGACAATGCCGGCGGCGATGCCGCTGATGCCGCTTCGCTTCGGCTGCGCTGCCATATGGTTGTCCCTCGCCTCAGCTGTCTTCTCGCCGGAGCCTGGGATCCCCGGTTCGTTGGCCCCGGTTGGGCTGGATGCATCTTCGAAACTGTAGTCGGAAGCCGTGGAGCGCCCGGCCGGCGCATCCGAACCGGCGGGATAAGAGGTTTCCGTTTCCCTGGTAGAATCGGCGCCGGCGTCCGCCGGCTCTTGCGTGCCGGCCGGCGCGGCTGCGTCGGCATGTTCCCACGGCTCGAGATCGGTCTGGTCGGCATGCACCGGCTCTTCAGGCGGCTCGGGCTGCGAGGCGTTCGCCGCTTCCTCGGCTTTCGCCTCGTCGGTTTGCGCCCCCGCTGACTCTGCATTGTCTGGCTGCTGTTTGCCGGCTTCCTGGTCGGCGGCGACTCGCGAGACGGCGCCGGGCTCGAGCTCGATGGTCACCGGCTCACGGCGGGTCTTGGAATGCCGCATCTTCGGCGTCTTGACCATGCTCGGGCTCCGCAAAATTCGCTTCGGATGGTTTGAAGGGTCTAGCACATCACCAAGCGGTGAAAAGGGGCGGCGTGATGACGCCACGGCTTTGGAATTCAGTTATGGCAAAACGCCGCAGCGATTTTGGGAGATGCCATGCGGGGCCAGAAACAAAAAACCCGCCTCGGCGGCGGGTCGTTGGCGCGAATCAGCACCTAGGTGATTTTCTAGCATAGCTGCCGGCACAAAGCAAGAACAAAATGTGGCTCGAGGGCGAATCGTCCATGTTGGCGCTGCCCGCCAAGCTGCCGATCTCCCCCCTTGCGGGGGAGATGGCCGGCAGGCCAGAGGGGGGTGTGACTGAGCACCAACGTCGACTTAAACCCGTCCCGAACCGGGATGGAGGGCTCGATTGGCTGACAGGTCGGAGGGACAGCACCCCCCTCTGCCCTGCCGGGCATCTCCCCCGCAAGGGGGGAGATCCGCAGCTTCGCCGACAGCGCCTACTGCGGAATAAATTGAGGATGCCGGCAGAGGTATGCCAACGTCCGGAACAGGCGGATGCCGGTCAGCGCGACGCCTGCAAAAGCCCCAGCAAGGCATCCTCGCTGGGCTCAGGCGCAATCCGGATCCCGGCGACATCGTCCAAGGCCCCGGCAATGCGCCCCGACAAAGCGAAAAAGCGCGTGTCCTGAAAAAGGCCACGCAGCGCCGGCCGGCTAGCCAGGGCCTGCATCGCCGTGGCCGCCTTGGCCGAATAGAGCAGCACCGCCTCGACCGGCCGGGCGGACAGGCGCGCAAGAACGGCCTCGTCGGAATAATCCAGCGCAAAAGTGTCGTAGGTCTCGACGGCGCGGACATGAACGCCCGACGCAAACAGCCGCCCCTCGAAGTCCGGAAAGCGCACCCGCCCGCAGAGATACACGATGGTCTGCCCAGCGTAACCGCCAGCGAGCGCATCGGCCAGCGCCTTGGCATTGCCCGGGCCTTCGCCGACAGACAGAAACCCGGCCCTGCGGGCGGCTTCCGCCGTCTTCTTGCCAACAGCCTGGCACGGCAAGCGCGCGAGCGCGGTAATGACCTCTTTCGGCGCATGGCGAACCGCATTGGCGCTGGTGACCGCGACCGCCGCGGCGGCGTCAGCGAGCGCGCCGGCGTCGACCGGCAGCGCCGCCGTTTCGGTCAGCGGCAGCAGGATCGGCTGAAAGCCGGCATCCGCGAGCCGGCGCGCCGTGCGCGAGGCGCCCGGTTCGGGCCTCGTCACCAGGACGCGGAGCATGTCAGGTCCAGCCGTCGAAGAATGTTTCGCCGGCCTTGGCCCGAACGATCGCGGCGGCTTCCGCGCCGATGCCGGCAGCCTGTTGCGCCGGCCCTTCCAGCCTGACCTCATGCGACTGCGTGCCATCGGGCGAGATGATCAGCCCGGCAAAGGAAACCGTTCCGCCCGATATCGTCGCATGGCCGGCGATCGGTGTGCGGCAGGAGCCGTCGAGCGCCGCCAGGAAGGCGCGCTCGCAGGCCAGCGCCTCGCCGGTCGGCCCGTCGTGGATCGCTGCCAGCATCTGTTCCACGTCGCGGTCGCCGATGCGGCTTTCGATGCAGATCGCGCCTTGCCCCGGCGCCGGCGGAAAGACGTCGAGCGGCATCAGGTCGGTGACGACGTCCTCGAGCCCGAGCCGCTTCAGCCCGGCATAGGCGAGGATGGTGCCGTCGGCGATGCCGTCGTCGAGCTTGCGCAGCCGCGTCTGCACATTGCCGCGAAACATCACTACCTCGACGTCCGGCCGCATCCGCCGGATCAGCGCCTGGCGCCGCAGCGACGACGAACCGACCTTGGCGCCTTGCGGCAGGCCGGCAATCGTTCGCGCCGCCTTGCCGATGAAGGCGTCGCGCGCGTCCTCGCGCGGCAGGTAGGCGGACAGTTCCAGCCCCTCGGGCAACAGCGTCGGCATGTCCTTCGACGAATGCACGGCGATGTCGATGCGGCGCGCCAGCAGCGCCTCCTCGATCTCCTTGGTGAACAGGCCCTTGCCGCCGGCTTCCGACAGCGGCCGGTCCTGGATGCGGTCGCCGCTGGTCGAGATGACGACCACCTCGAACGCCTCGACCGGCATGCCGTGCGCGGCCATCAGCCGCGCCTGCGTTTCATGCGCCTGCGCCAGTGCCAGCGGGCTGCCGCGTGTTCCGATTTTCAAGGTTGTTTGCATGACGCGCCGTCCGTGATAACCCCCGGCAGATCGAGGCAGTTTTCCGGGTTTTCTCCTATCGGGGAAAGGCCGATTGCACAATCATCGAGGACAGCGACGAATTGATCCGCGTTCTGGGCATCGAGACGAGTTGCGACGAGACCGCCGCCAGCGTGGTGGCGCTGGACGGTCGCAGCACGCCGCAAATCCTGTCGAACATCGTGCTCAGCCAGATCGAGGAGCATGCTGCTTTCGGCGGCGTCGTGCCGGAGATTGCCGCGCGCGCCCATGTCGAGGCGCTCGACGGCATCATCGAGGCAGCGCTGGCCGATTCCGGCGTCGACCTCGCCGACATCGATGCGATTGCCGCCACCGCCGGTCCCGGTCTTGTCGGCGGGCTGATCGTCGGCCTGATGACGGCAAAAGCAATCGCCGCGGCAGCCAAAAAACCGCTGATCGCCATCAACCATCTCGAAGGCCACGCGCTGACGGCCAGATTGACCGATGGGCTCGACTTTCCCTACCTCTTGCTGCTGGTCTCCGGCGGCCATACCCAGATCGTCGCCGTGCGCGGCGTCGGCGACTACCAGCGCTGGGCGACGACCATCGATGACGCGCTTGGCGAGGCCTTCGACAAGACGGCCAAGATGCTCGGCCTGCCCTATCCGGGCGGACCGAATGTCGAGAAGGCGGCGGCAAATGGCGATGCGGCGCGTTTTGCGTTTCCGCGCCCGATGAAGGGCTCGGCACAGCCAGATTTTTCCTTCTCCGGTCTCAAGACCGCGGTACGCCAGGCGGCAACGGCGATTGCCCCGCTGAGCGACCAGGACGTCGCCGATATCTGCGCCTCCTTCCAGGCGGCGGTCGCGGATGCGCTGGGCGACCGTGTTGCGCGGGCGCTGGCCAGATTCCGTCAGCAATTCCCGGACAAGGCCGAGCCTGCGCTGGTTGTCGCCGGCGGCGTCGCCGCCAATCGGACGATCAAGGCGACATTGCAGGGCCTGTGCAAGCAGGCCGGGTTCAGCTTCGTCGCGCCGCCGCTTAACCTCTGCACCGATAATGCGGCGATGATCGCCTGGGCCGGCATCGAGCGCCTGCGCGCCGGGATATCAGGCGAAAACGCCGCCGATTTCGTGCCGCGCTCGCGGTGGCCGCTGGACAGCATCTCCGCTCCGATGGTCGGCTCGGGCCGGCGTGGGGCCAAGGCATGACCGGCAGCGAGCACAAGGCGCCAAGCGGTTGGCGCGTCGCCGTGCTCGGCGGCGGCGCCTGGGGCACGGCGCTGGCGCTGGCCATGCTGCGCGCCGGTCATTTCGTCCGCCTCTATGCGCGCGACCCGGAGACCGTCTCGGCGATCGACCGTGGCGAAAATCCGCGCTATCTGCCGGGCATCGCGCTCCAGGCCGGCATCGTGGCGACGAGCGACATCGGGGCCGCGCTCGACGGCGCCGACTGCGTTCTGGCGGTGGCGCCGGCACAATCGTTACGGGTTATGCTGACGGCCGCGTCCAGCCATATGCCGAAAGGCGTCCCGCTGGTCCTCTGCGCCAAGGGCATCGAGCGCGACACCGGCGCGCTGCTGTCGTCCATTGCCGAGGGTATCCTGCCGGCAAATCCGGTCGCCGCTTTGTCGGGCCCAAGCTTTGCCACCGACGTCGCCAGGGGCCTGCCGACGGCTGTCGTGGTCGCCGCCCGCGACGAGGCTCTGGCCACCGACCTCGCCGCCCGCTTTTCGGCGGAAAACCTGCGCTGTTATTCGAGCGACGACCTGATCGGTGTCGAGATCGGCGGCGCGCTGAAGAACGTCTTTGCCATTGCCGCGGGTGCCGTCACCGGCGCCGGGCTCGGTGCCAGCGCCCAGGCGGCGATGGTGACGCGCGGTTTCGTCGAATCGCGCCGCATCGGCGCCGCCTTTGGCGCCAAGCCGGAGACGCTGATGGGGCTTTCCGGCCTCGGCGACCTGCTGCTCACCTGCTCGTCCGCGCAGTCGCGCAATTTCGCTTATGGGCTGGCGCTGGGGCAAGGCAAGCCGCTTGCCGGCTTGCCCTTGGCGGAAGGCGTGCCGACGGCGGCAATCGCCGCCCGCATCGCCGGCGAGCGCCGGATCGACGCGCCGATCATCGCCGCCGTCGCCGCCATACTGGACGGCACCATAACCATAGACCAGGCTGTATCGGCATTGATGACACGGCCGCTCAAGACCGAAACCGACATGTAATTCCCAACGATTGCGGAGATGGAAAAGATGCTGTTTGCGTTGATTTGCAAGGACAAGCCAGAAAGCCTGCAGGTGCGGCTCGATACGCGGCCCAAGCACCTTGCCTTCCTGGAAGGGCTGAACGGCGACAAGAAATTGGCCTTCGCCGGCCCGTTCCTCGACGCCGACGGCAAGCCGAACGGCACTCTCGCCGTCGTCGAGGCGCCCGATCTGGCTGCGGCAAAAGCCCTGTCGGCGGCCGATCCCTATACCAAGGCAGGGCTGTTCGAGAGCGTCGAAATCCGGCAGTGGAACTGGAGCTTCAACAAGCCGGCGGATGTCTGATCGCGGCGGCACCTGAGGAGGAGCAACACAATGAACTACTGGCTGTTCAAATCCGAACCTTCGGTCTTCTCCTTCGAGGATCTCAAGGCCAAGGGCAAGGCCGGCACGCAATGGGACGGCGTGCGCAATTATGCGGCGCGCAACAACATGAAGGCGATGCAGATCGGCGATCTCGGCTTCTTCTACCATTCCAATGACGGGCTCGACATTGTCGGCATCGCCGAAGTCTGCGCTCTGGCCCATCAGGACAGCACCACCGACGACCCCCGCTGGGAGTGCGTCGATATCCGCGCCTTCAAGGACATGCCGAAGCCGGTGACGCTGGAGCAGGCCAAGGCCAATCCACAGCTGGCCGACATGGCACTGGTGCGGCTCGGGCGGCTGTCCGTGCAGCCGGTGACGCCGGCCGAATGGCAAGAGGTTTGCCGCATGGGCGGCCTGACGCCGGCGCCATGACGGCGCTGACGCCGGACAGCGCCAGGAAATTCATCCTCGACAACACGGCGCTGATGGCGCCGCCGCATGTGCCGGAGGTCCGCCTGCACCTGGCCGACGAGGCACATGGATTATGGCAGCGGACAGAGGACGAGCTGACCGAAATCGGCCTGCCGCCACCCTTCTGGGCTTTCGCCTGGGCCGGCGGCCAGGGCCTTGCCCGCTACATCCTCGACAATCCGGCGGCGGTGCGCGGCAGGCGCGTGCTCGACTTCGCCTCAGGCTCCGGCCTTGTCGCTATTGCAGCAGTGAAGGCCGGCGCTGCCGAGGTGATCGCCGCCGATATCGACCCGTTCTGCGCGACCGCGATCCGCCTCAATGCCGAGGCCAATGGGACCGAGATAGAATTCCTCGCCGGCGATTCCATCGGCAGCGATGCCGGGTGGGACGTCGTGCTGGCCGGCGATGTCTTCTACGACAAGTCCTTTGCCGACGGGCTGATGCCGTGGTTCGCCCGGCTGAGGGCGCGCGGCGCCGACATTCTCGTCGGCGATCCCGGCCGCTCCTATCTGCCGAAGACCGGGCTGGAGCCGCTTGCCGTCTACGAAGTGGCGGTGACCCGCGCGCTGGAAGACGCCGAGGTCAAGCGCACCACCGTCTGGCGTGTTGCTTGACGGCATCGCCGAACAGGCGTTCCATCGCGCAATCGACCGGAGGGAACCATGGATTTTTCGGCAATCAACTGGCTGGCGGTAATCGTCGCCGCCGTCGTGGCGTGGTTGTTCGGCGCCGCCTGGTACATGGGCTTGAGCAAGCCGTGGCTGAAGGCCGCCAAGCTTGATCCGGCGACGATGAGCAAATCGATGCTGCCCTTCGTCGTCTCCTTCGTCGCGGAGATCGTGATGGCGCTGGTCATGTCGCTGATCATCGGCGCGGTGACCGGCGGCGAACCGAGCCTGCTTGCCGGGGTGATCTTCGGCTTCGTTCTCTGGCTGGGGTTCGTCGCCACGACGCTTTCGGTCAACCATCGCTACGAAGGTTTCGGCTGGGATCTGACGCTCATCGATGTTGGTCATTGGCTCGGCGTGCTGCTTCTCATCGGCGCGGTGATCGGCTGGTTCGGCGCGGCGGCGACAGGCTGACCGTCAGGTCGGCGTCTTGGCGACTTCCTCGAGGAGCCAATCGCGAAAGGCGACGATGCGCGGATCATTCGCCGCAGTTTCGGGATAGACCAGGAAATAGGCGAATTCGGGCGCGACCTTGATGCCGAGTTCGAACGGCCGGATCAGCCGGCCTTCCGAAAGGTCGTTTGCCACCATCGCGAAATCGGCGAGCGCAACCGCATTGCCGTCGAGCGCGGCCTGGACGGCGTCGGTCGAATTGCCGAACACGATGGTCCGGCTGTCGTCGAAATCGTCGACGCCCGCCGCCGCCATCCACATGCTCCAGTTCGGCCAGGTGACGCCCTGGCGCGACCACTCGATATGCGCCAGCGTATGATGGAACAGGTCGCGCGGCTCCTTGAGGGGCGGCCCGGCCCGCAGCAGGGCCGGGCTGCAGACCGGAATGATGACGTTTTCGAACAGCCGGTGCGAGCGAAGCCCCGGATATTTGCCGGTGCCGAAACGGATGCCGAGATCGACGTCGTCGCGATCGAAGTCGCGCACCTCGTAACTGATGTCGAAACGCAGCTCGATTGCCGGATGCTGCTTGCGAAAATCATCGACGCGCCGCATCAGCCACTTCGTCGCGAATTGCGCATCGAGGGTGACCTTCAGCAGCGCCGATCCGCGTGCCGTCTTCTGCGCCCGTGAGACGGCCCGGCCAAGCAGGTCGAGCGCATCGGTCGAAGCTTCGAACAGCACCGCACCCGCCTCGGTCAGCCGGATCGTGCGGCTGGTGCGTGTGAACAGCACGATGCCGAGCTGATCCTCGATTTCCTTGATCTGATGGCTGACCGCTGCCGGCGTCAGGCCGAGCTCGTCGGCGGCGCGGGTGAAATTGAGATGTCGGGCCGCTGCCTCCAGCGTCCGCAGCGCACGGGTTCCAGGCAGCAGGCGCGCCATCAGTGCCAGACGAGGAGAGTTCGGTCGAGCATTCCAATTCTCAAACAAAACTTGAAGATACAGAAAAAACTACTCGTTTCCCGTTTTGATTTCAATCGGTCATGATCCGGTCATCGAAGAAACATCAAACCGGATTTGATGTCCGGAGAAGCGGATTGCACCATGTCTGACATCACCTTGCGCCCTGTTACCCTCCGCCCGGCCTGGCTGCGCGCCATGCTTGACTGGTTTCGCTACGCAAAAATCGCGGTCAATCTTCCCTACGAGAATGTCGAGGATCTCTCCGATCGCCAGCTGCGCGACATCGGCGGCGAACGCAAGGACATCGCACGCGCCATGGACCGCGAACTCGGCCGGCTCGGCCTTCTCGACACGGGTTGGCAGCTGCCGAGGAAGCGCTAGGACGGTGTAGTGAGTAGTGAAGCTAAGCGGCGGGTCCGCGAATATCCTTCCCGACCAATTTCCCTATTCACTAGTCACTATTCCCCTACCTTAATTCACGACTCCCCTACCTTACCACCCTCACCACCGTCCGTTCCGACAGCAGCGGCAGCAGCCGCGCCATGGTGCGGGCCGTTACCGCGACGCAGCCTTGCGTCGGCGTGAAGCCGGGGCGCGCCAGGTGGAAGAAGATGGCGCTGCCGCGCCCGCGCCGGCGCGGCACAATGTTCCAGTCCAGCACCAGGCAGGCGTCATAGAGATCGTCGGTGCGCAGCATCCGCTCATGGCTGGCGCCATAGGGGATTTTGACCGGGCGGTTGTAGTTGCGGTCCCCAGGCACTTCGCACCAGCCGAGGTCGCGGCCGATCGGCGTCATCGCGAGCCGCGTCCGGCGGCCGCCGGCGAAACGGTCGCCGCGAAAATATCCCGACAATATCCGCATCGCGGCAAGCGGCGTGGCGCCGTCGCCCTCGCGCTTGGCCGCCGAGATGCCGCCATGCCCCAGCGCACATGGAAACACCAGTTTGCCGGCCTGCAGAAAGCCCTGGCTGGCATGGCCCGGGCGCGCGCGCACGGTGAGCACGGCGAGCCCTTTCGGCAAAATTGCGCCGACTGCATTGCGATCGTGTTTTTTCTTGTATGATCGTGCCACGGAACAAATCACTGTGAACGGCTGTTGTGCCGGTCAGCTTCCGCATAAACAGGCTGCGGTCAACTGAAATCTCTTTTCAAAACAACGGATTGATCCATGACTTCACGCACCATTCTGATAGTCGACGACGATGACGACCTGCGCGGCACCCTTGTCGAGCAATTGTCGCTTTATGAGGAATTCGATGTCCTGCAGGAAGCGACCGCCGCCAAAGGCATCGCCACGGCGCGCGGCGGGCTTATCGACCTGCTCATCATGGATGTCGGCCTGCCCGACATGGATGGCCGCGAGGCGGTAAAGATATTGCGCAAGGGCGGCTACAAGGCGCCGATCATCATGCTGACCGGCCACGACACCGATTCCGACACTATCCTTGGCCTCGAGGCCGGCGCCAACGACTATGTGACAAAGCCGTTCCGCTTTGCCGTGCTGCTGGCCCGCATCCGCGCTCAGCTGCGCCAGCACGAGCAGAGCGAGGACGCCACTTTCTCGGTCGGCCCCTACACGTTCAAGCCCAGCCAGAAGCTTCTGATCGACCCGCGCGGCGCCAAGGTGCGGCTGACCGAAAAGGAAGCCTCGATCATCAAATATCTCTACCGTGCCGACCAGAAGGTGGTGACCCGCGACGTGCTGCTAGAGGAAGTCTGGGGCTACAATTCCGGCGTCACCACCCACACCCTGGAAACGCATGTCTACCGGCTGCGCCAGAAGATCGAGCGCGATCCTTCCAACGCGGAAATTCTCGTGACAGAAAGCGGCGGCTACAAGCTGGTTCCTTAAACATTTCATTATTCAAATAAGCGATCCGGGCGGGGCGCTTTTCGGGTACGGTCCTGAGGCTGGAGGTGGTTTTGGATCGGCCTCGTAGGGGAGGAGTCGGACTGACGGTTCGGGGACATAGCTAGATGGCGCTGGATGACGACATCCGCATCCTGTCCACCGTGAGGCTCTTCGAGGGCTTTACGCAGGAACAACTGCGTCTGCTCGCCTTCGGCGCCGAAACCACCAGGTTGCAAGCCGACCACAAGCTTTACCGCGAGGATGACGCGGCCGATTGCGCCTATATCGTGATCAGCGGCCGCATCGTCCTCTACCGCGAGCACGACGGCGAGCGCATCCCGATCGGCACCGCCGGCCCCGGCACCATGCTCAGCGAACTGGCGCTGATCGCCGACACCAACCGGCTGACCAGCGCCTCTGCCGAAATCGATTCGGAAGTGCTGCGGCTCAGCCGCAAGATGTTCCGCCGCATCCTCGAGGAATACCCGGAGCTGGCGGTTCACCTGCACCAGCGCATCTCGGAGGATTTCCAGGCGATGATCCGCCGCATCGAGGAACTTGGGCCGCGTTTTGCCGGCTAATACAGCGCCTCTGGTCTAACCAGATCGATTTCGGAACTGCGAGTTCTCAAGGCCGGTGCGTTGCGGAAACAAGCTCGGCCTTGCGCCGCGCCGTCTCCAGTCCGAGCGCAATGAAGCGGCGCGCATGTTTGGCCAGCTCCATATTGTCGGTCCACAGATTGCGCCAGATGGCGGTTTTCCGCGACAGGTTCTCATCGACGATTTCCGACGAGAAGGATTCGAAGCTGAGGTCGTCGCTGTAGCCGATGGCGGTCAGCGCGTCGAATATCGCGGCAAAATCGATATTGCCGGTGCCGAGGAAGCCGCGATGGCTCTCACCGATATGGACATAGCCGATCTTGCTTGCGGCGTTGCGAATGGCCAAGCCGACATCGGCCTCCTCGATGTTCATATGGAAGCTGTCGAGATGCAGGAAAATGTTGTCGGAGCCGCTGTCCGCGATGAAGGCCATGCCTTGCGCGGCGGTGTTGAGCAGGTTGCTTTCGAAGCGGTTGACGATCTCGAGGTTGAGGCTGACGCCAGCTGATTTTGCTGTCTCGGCCACCTCGGCAAGCGTGCCGGCGCTGCGGTTCCACTGGTCGCGCGTCGGCGCCTCGCTCTGCAATCCATGGCTGGTGCTGAGGATGCCGGCAACCTTCTGGCCGCCAAGATCGCGGGTCAGCGCGATCGTACGTCTCAGGATTTCGACTCCGCGGGCGGCAATCGTTTTGTCGGCGCTCGAAATATCGCCGTCGGCCGGCAGTCCGATGCTGATCGCGACGCCGAGGCCGAGATCGCCGATCCGCTTGGCCAAGCCGTCAATGTCGACATTCGCGGGGTCGAGATAAGAGAATTCGATCAGGTCGAAGCCGGCCTCCCTGGTGTTGGCCAGCGTCCGCTCGAGGTCGCTCTGCGCCGAACTCGCCGACCAGACGAATGAGTGGATTCCGATGCGCGACATGATTGTCTCCGGTCATTCCAGGAGTAGCGGACCCAAGTCCAAATCGGCTTTTGGCAATTGCTCCGATAAAAAGGTGCGGCCGGTCATCCTGGCCGCACCAGGCTTGGGAGGCTTAGCGAGCTGCGGTCCAGCCCTTGTAATCCTTCAAATTGTCGGCCGTGATCAGCTTCGGGTCGAGCAGTACCGTCGGCTCGGCCGGCTTCTTGCCGGCAAGCAGGTCAGCCGCCATCGTCAGCGACTGGCCGGCCATCACATAGGGATCCTGCGAGGCCGAGGCTTTGATCATCGACGTGCCGGAGGCGAGTTCCTTCTCGATATCGGGCGCGCCGTCGACCGCGGTGAAGATGAACTCCGAGCGGTTGAGCTGCTTGGCCGCAAGCTGGGCGCCGATCGCCGTCGGATCATTGATGGCGAAGACCGCGTCGATCTTGTCGAAACGGGTCAGCAGCGACTGGAACACTTTCAGGCCGCCGTCACGCGAGCCTTCGGCGTTCTGGTCGTCGGAAAGGATCTTGATGTCGGGGTGTTTTGCCAGCACGTCCTTGCAGCCCTTGACCCGCTCCAGGATCGATGACGAGGCCGGGCCGTTGAGGATGACGTAATCGCCCTTGCCGCCGGTATGATCGACCAGATACTGGCACGCCTCTTCGCCGGCCTTGACGTTGTTGGTCATCACGGTGACGTCGGCGCCCGGCGCCGAAACGTCGAAGGCGGCAACAACGATGCCGGCCGCCTGTGCCTTCTTGACCGCCGGCGCGATCGCCTTGGCATCGACGGCGTTGAGCATGATGACGTCGACGCCGGCGGCGATGAAGGAATCGACCTGCGAAACCTGCTTGTTGAGGTCGTAGTCGGCCGATACCGAGGTCACCTGCACATTCGGATTGATCTTCTTGGCCGCGTCCTCGATGCCCTTGATGGTGGCGACGAAGAACGGATTGCCGAGCAGGCCGACCGAGATGCCGACCTTGTTCAGGTCCTTGGCCGATGCCGGCGCGATGACGGCGGCCGCAAGGGCTACGCCGCAGAGCAGTTTAGCGATGGTCTTCATTGTTTTATTTTCCTCCTGATGCCCCGCGCCTCTCACGGTGCGTTACACATGAAACCGGCTCGTTGGATGCCGGCGACTAAGGGCCATCACGTTCTTGCTCCTGCCTGGAGCCGGTAACGGTCGAGGGCGACCGCCACGATGATGACCAATCCCTTGATGATGTACTGCCAGATGTCCGAAACACCGGCGAGGATGAGCCCGTTGGACAGCACGGCGATGATCAGGCCGCCGATCAGCGTGCCCCAGATCGAGCCGACGCCGCCGACGAAACTGGTGCCGCCGAGGATGACCGCGGCAATCGCGTCGAGTTCGTAGGACTGGCCGAGCTGCAGCCCGTTGGCGGCATAGAGCCGGGCCGCCGACATAGCGCCGCCAAGCCCGGCCAGGAGGCCGGAAACGCCATAGACGAAGAGCAGCACCAGCGGCACTTTGATGCCGGTCAACCTGGCGGCCTCGGCGTTACCGCCGACGGCGTAGATCCAGGTGCCGAGCACGGTGCGCTTGAGCACCAGCCAGGACAGCACCACGACCGCCAGCGCGATGATTACCAGCCACGGAATGCCGAACAGCGATCCGTTGCCGATGAAGTCGAACGGCAGGTCCGCGTTGAACACCGTAGTGTCCTGGCCAAGCAGGCGGGCGACGCCGCGCACGGCGGTCAGCGATCCCAGCGTGACGATGAAGGGCGGCAGCTTGATGTAGGCGATCAGCAGCCCGTTGATGACGCCGAAGCCGAGCCCGACGAGAATGGCCGCCGGCACGCCCAGCAGTCCCCAATCGGGCACCAGCGACACCATCACCGCCACCATCGCCGAGGCGGCAAGGATCGAGCCGACGGACAGGTCGATGCCGCCGGTCAGGATGACGAAGGTCATGCCGGCCGCCAGCACGATGTTGATCGACGATTGCTGCATGACGATCAGCAGATTGGTCTGGGTGAAAAAGCGCGGGTTGATGAACTGGAAGCCGACCGCCAGCAGAATCAGGATCGGCAGCATGCCGAGTGCGGCGATGGCGGTGCGCCACCTCGTACTTCTGCCGATCGCCCGGTCGTCCGCTTTCATCGTGTCGGCCACCTTGTCGGTCATCGCTGAGCCGCTCCCGTTGCAAGTTCCATGATCGCTTCCTGCCGCAGCGGCTCGCCCTCCGACGCCGTCACCTCGCCAGCAATGGTGCCGTCGCGCATCACCAGCACGCGGTCGGCGATGCCGATCACCTCCGGCAGTTCGCTGGAGATCATCAGGATGGCGATGCCTTTCTTGGCCAGGTTGTCGATCAGCCGGTAGATTTCCGACTTCGCCCCGACATCGACGCCGCGGGTCGGCTCGTCGAGGATGACGACCTGCGGCTCGGTTTCCAGCAGGCGGGCGAGCAGCACCTTCTGCTGGTTGCCGCCCGACAGCGAACCGGCATTGGCCTGCACCGAGCTGGTGCGGATGGAGAGGTCTGACACCGCCTTGGCGGCGCGCTTTTCGGCAGCCGCGAAGTCGCGCAGACCGCCGGCCTTCGCGTCCTTTGCCAGCACGCCCATGCTGATGTTGTCGGAGATCGACATGTCGAGAAACAAGCCAAGTTGCTTGCGGTCCTCGGTCAGGTAGGCGATGCCGGCATCGAGCGCCTCGCTCGGCGAACCGATGGATATCGGTTTGCCGCCGAGCTCCAGCGTGCCCGAGATGTGCCTGTCGGCGCCGAAGATCAGCCGTGCCAGTTCGGTCCGGCCCGAGCCGACCAGGCCGGCCAGTGCCAGCACCTCGCCTTTGTGGAGGTCGAAGGAACAATTCTTTATGAGATTGCCGTCCGACATGCCGCGCACCGACAGCGCGACGGCGCGCTTGCTGTCCGGCGGGCGGTGATCCTTCTTGTAGAAGGTCGACAGATCGCGCCCGACCATCATCGATACCAGGCGCGAGGCGTTCAGGTCGGCGCGGTCGAGCGTGCCGACATAGCCGCTGTCGCGCAGCACGCTGACGCGGTCGGCGAGCTGGTAGACCTCTTCCATGCGGTGGCTGATGTAGATGATGGCGATGCCTTGCGACTTCAGCGTCGCGATCACCTCGAACAGCCGGTCGGTCTCACGCGAGGTCAGCGACGTGGTTGACTCGTCCATGACGATGATGCGCGCATTGGTCGACAGCGCCCGGGCGATTTCCACCAGCTGGCGCTCGCCGAGCGACAGGCTGGTGACCGGGGTGCGGGCCGAAAAGGCCACGCCGAGCCGCGCGATGATCTCGCTGGCGCGCCGGTTGCACTGCTCGCGGTCGACGATGCCGAACCGTCTTGGCTCGTTGCCGAGGAAGATGTTCTGCGCCACCGACAGATTGGGCGCCAGCGACAGCTCCTGATAGATGACCGCAATGCCGGCGGCGCGCGCCTTGATCGGGTCGCCGGTGGCGGCCGGTACGCCGTCGATCAGGATTTCGCCGCCGGGGTCCGGCCGGTAGGCGCCGGACAGCACCTTCATCAGCGTCGACTTGCCGGCACCGTTCTCGCCCATCAACGCGTGCAGCTCGCCGGCGTGAACGGTCAGCGACACATCATGCAAGGCGCGGATCGCCCCGAACGTCTTCGAGATGTGGCGCATCTCCAGCACCGGCTGGCGCATCGTCTCGATCCGGGCGGCGGCGCTCATCGTGCACCTCCCGAGGCTGCCCTGGCCACGCCCCGGTCGGCGGCAAGGCCGCGCCAGTCGTTGCGGTAGCCGGCAAGGCCGCGGAAGCTTGCCGCATGCACCGCCTCCGGCGCCTCGGTGGCAAACTCGCGTCCGACGCTTTCAAAGGCAAGTGCGGCGGCGCCGGTGGCGCTGCCCTCCAGCGTTGCGCCCTGCAGGAAGGCCTGCCCGGGCCGCAATTGCGCCAGCAGCGCGGCAAGCAGCCCGCCATTGTTCAGGCCGCCGTCGACGATCACCGTATTGTCCGAATGGATCAGCTCGAGACACAGATCGAGCATCAGCGCCACGTAGAGCAGCGCCACGGCCGCGCGTTCCTCGGCATTGGGCGTACGCCCGACCAGTTCGCCTCGGCGGTGCGGCATCGGGCCGCCGGGCGCGAAGCTCGGCAGCGCCATGATGCCGGCGTCGATCACCCGTTGTACCGATGACGGCGCGATTGCGCCCTGCCAGCCGGCGCTGATCGTGGCGAATTCGCGGCCGCCCATGAAGCGGATGGTCGGCACCGGGCCGCCGTCGACATCGACATTGACCAGCATGTCGCGCTCGCCATCGAGTGCATCGAGCGGACAGTCCGGATTGAGCACGACCACCCAGGTGCCGGTCGAGACCACGGTCACCGGCCCGAGCTGCTGTCGGCGGTAGGCATGGAGCGCAGCATTGCTGTCATGGACGCCGTTGTGGACGGCGACCGGCTTGGCGGCCCGGCTGAAGCGCTGCTCGCCGATCACCGCGCCGGCACGCTCGAAGGCGGGCATCTGGCCGCGCCAGCCCTCGGCATCGACCAGCGAGCTGAAATCGCGTTTGCGCGGCGCCCATAGATGCGAATGGCAGCCGAGATAGGAGACCTCCGACACCGGCCGGCCGCCAAATCGCCAGCTCCAATATTGGGGGTAGCCGAGCATCGACGTCGCTGTGGCGAAGGCACCGGGCTCCACCTCCTTCAGCCACAACATGTGGCGGCCGTAGTTGAAGCCAAGCGGCAGGCGCGGCGAAAAGGTCTCGGCAAAATCCGGAATGCGGCGGTCGATCTGCGCGGCGATTTCAGCTGGCGGTTCCTGCTCGTAATCGAGGATCGGATGCGTCAGCGCGGCTTCGTCGACCAACGCGAAGGTGCAGCCATGGCCGGATACCATCAGCCCTTCCACGCCATGCGTATCGACGGCGTCATCGATGGCGCGAGCCGCCCAGTCGTGCAGCGTTGCCTCGTCGAGCACGCTGAAGCCGCCTTTGCGGATCCAGCTCGGCTGGGTGCGGCGCTCGTTTAGGATCTGTCCGTCCTGGCCGAAGACGAACAGCTTCGAATTGGTCTTGCCGAAATCGAGGACCGCGATGGTCACTGGGCGCCTCCCGAGGAAGCGGCGATCCTCACCGTGACGCCGGCATCTTCGAGCATGCGGGCATCTGTCTCGGACAGGCCGTCATCGGTGACCAGCGTGCCGATCCGCGACAGCGGGAGCGCCACATTGCGCGCGTGGATCGACAGTTTTCGGCTGTCGGCCAGCACGACGATCTGGTCGGCGCAGAGGCTGAGCTCGACGATCGAGCGGACCAGCAGCGGGTGCGATTCCAGAAGGCCTTCCTGGCCGATGCCTTGCGCGCCGAGAAAAAACTTCGAGGCGTAGAACGGCACCGTCTGCGTCAGCGAATGGATGATGCCCGGCTCGCGGTAAAGGTCGCCGCCGGCAACGGTCAGACTGCAATGGCCGTGATCGCTTAGATAGGCCGCGAGCGGCATCGAGTTGGTGTAAAGCCGGATATTGCGGTCGGCAAGCTTGACGCCGAGATGGAAGCAGGTCGAACCGCCATGCACGATGACCGCGTCGCCGTCGCGCACCATGGTGGCGGCGAGAGCCGCGATCTGCCGCTTGGCCTCGACGGCGAGGTCGCGGTTCTCGTCATAGGGCCTGGCATAGGCGACGCCGGCTTGCGAAGCGCCATCGAGCGCCGAGATGCCGCCATAGACCTTGCGCGCTTCGCCGGCCTCATCGATCTTGTCGATGTCGCGCCGCACCGTCGCCGCCGACACGCCAAGCCGCTCCTGCAGCTCGCGCACCGATGCGAAAGGCCGGTCCCGCAAAAGCTCGACGATCTGACGCTGGCGGCCGGAGTCGCTCAACCCTTACCTCCCAATGCGCTTGCCTCCCAAGCCACTGCACGGCATTGCCATTTTGCATGGCAATTGGTGCAACTTACTCAACGGCCCTCGGATTGCAAGTCTGATTTGACGCGATAACATCACTGTTGACGTAACTTACTCGCATCTGCGATACCAGCGTCGGTCTTCGTCCCGGCAACAGGGCGTCCAAAGCCGTGGCCACGCGGCCGGTTTGTGGAGGAATTTCGATGACGATCAGTGCGGATGCGCGGGAATTGGCAGCGCTGCGGTCGCTTTCCGCCGAGATCGGCAGCGACCCGCATCTGACCCAGGCCGCCGGCGGCAACACCTCGCTAAAAGCCGGTGACACGCTCTGGATCAAGGCCTCCGGCACCTGGCTGAAGGACGCGCTCACCGCGGACATCATGGTGCCGGTCAGCATTCCGCCATTGCTCGACGCCATCGAGCGACGCGACCCGACCGCCGAACAGCCACAGGCCTTCGCTATCGGCGCCCTCAATCCGCGCGGCTTGCGCCCCTCGATCGAGACCACCGTACATGCGCTGATGCCCCAGCGCATCGTTCTGCATGTCCACTGCGTCGAGACCATTTCCCTGGCCGTGCAGGCCGACTGCGAGGCCGAGGCCGCCAGGCGGCTCGACGGCCACCAATGGGCGTATGTTCCCTATCGCCGGCCGGGACTGCCGCTCGCCCAGGGCATCGCCGAGCGCCTTCGGCCAGGCGTGGATATCCTGATCCTCGGCAACCACGGCCTGGTCGTTGCAGCCGACACCGTCGCTGAGGCAGGCATGCTGCTGCGCAGCGTAACCCGGCTCTTGGCACGGCCGCCGCGCCAGGTAACTGAGCCGGACACCGCGGCATTGATGGTGCGCGCCGGCGACAGCGACTACAGATTGCCGGCGGATGTCGAGGCGCACGCGGTGGCGATCGACCCCGAAAGCTGCCGCATGGCTTCGGGCGGCAGCCTCTACCCCGACCACGTCATCTTTCTCGGCAAGGGCTCGGTCGTGGCGAGGCCGGGCGAGGGTGTGAAGCGCGTCATCGAGCGCTGCGGCGCCGCACCCGCGGCGATCCTGTTTCCCGGCCTCGGCGTGCTGATGCGCGGCGACGCGGGCGCCGGTGCCGACGCCATGCAGCGCTGCCTCGCCGACGTGACCGCGCGGGTCGATGTCGCAGCGAAGCTTAATTATCTGACAGCGGCAGAGAATGACGAACTGATCAACTGGGACGCCGAAAAATATCGCCAGAAACTCAATGCCGGAGGCAGCTGACATGCCGCGTTCGTCTGGCCCGCTTGCCATCGGCATCGACATCGGTACATCCGGCGCGCGCGCCGTCGCCATGCGCCCGGACTTTTCCATTGCCGCGCATTCCGCTATTGCCCTCGAGCGATTTGGGCCGAACGGCCGCGACCCCGCCATCTGGTGGGAGGCCGTCGGCGCGACGTTGGCGGAACTGCTCAAATGTATCGATCGCGCGGCAGTGCGCTCGATCGCCGTCGACGGAACGTCGGGCACGCTACTGCCGGTCGACGGCGCCGGGCGGCCGCTGGCCGAACCGCTGATGTACAACGACAAGGTCGCTGACCACACTATTCTGAGTGAAATAGCCGGCGCAGCACCGGCAACGAGCGCTGCCCTTGGGGCGACGTCCGGTCTCGCCAAGGCATTGTCTTTCCAGCACCTGCCCGGCGTCGCCGCTGTGCTGCACCAGGCCGACTGGATCGCCGGACAGTTCTCCGGCCGCTTCGATGGCAGCGACGAAAACAACGCATTGAAAACCGGCTACGATGTCGAAACCCGCCGCTGGCCGGACTGGATCGCGGCCACCGGAATGCGCATGGAATTGCTGCCTGGCGTCGTGCGGCCGGGCGATGTCACGGGTACGCTCACCGCCAGCGCCGCGAAAATGTTCGGCCTGCCGCGTGACGTGGTCGTGGTCGCCGGCACCACCGATGGCTGTGCGTCGTTCCTGGCAACCGGCGCGACCGCGGCGGGCGACGGCGTCACTGCGCTCGGCTCATCGCTGACCATCAAGATTCTCTCCGACCGGCCGATCTCGGCGCCGCAATTCGGCATCTACAGCCATCGGCTGGGTGACACCTACCTGGCGGGCGGCGCCTCGAACTCCGGCGGCAAGGTTCTGGCCCAGCATTTCCCCGTCGCCCGCATTGTCGAACTCAGCAAAAAAATCGACCCGGCGACCGAAACCGGTCTCGACTATTACCCGCTGCCGGCGCCGGGCGAACGCTTCCCCATAGCCGATCCGGCCTTGCCGCCGCGCCTCGAGCCGCGGCCCGCCGACGACGCCGATTATTTGAAAGCGATGCTCGAGGGTATTGCGGCGATCGAAGCGCTCGGCTATCGCCGGCTTGCCGAACTCGGCGCACCCCGGCTGACATCGGTCAGGAGCGTCGGCGGCGGAGCGGCCAATCCGGCCTGGACGGCAATCCGGCAGCGCAAGCTTGGCGTCGCTCTCGTGCCGGCTCTTTCGGAGGAGGCCGCCGCCGGCACGGCGCGGCTGGCGCTGATGGGCGCTAGCGCAGCGGAGCTTTTATGACAACCAAGGCAATTCAGCACCTCGACGGCATCGCCGCGCTGGCCGAGCGCTATCAGGTATTCCTGCTCGACCAATTTGGTGTGCTGCACGACGGCACCAGCGCCTATCCAGGCGCTGTCGAGGCCTTGTCGGCACTCAAGCGTGCCGGCAAGACCATCGTGCTGATCTCGAATTCCGGCAAGCGGGCGCAACCCAATGAGCGCCGCCTGCTGAAGCTCGGCTTCGAACCGGGAAGCTGGGATCACTTTGTCTCATCCGGCGAGGTGGCGTGGCGCTCCTTCCATCAAATGGCGGCATCCGGAGCCCTGCGCCCGCAGACAAAATGCCTGCTGATCCGCCGCGACAATGACCGTTCGGCTGTCGACGGCCTGCCGTTCGTCCTGGCCAAGGACGGCGACGATGCAGAACTGGTGCTGATTTCCGCCAGCGAGGGCGATCGCTACGACCTCGACCATTATCGCCGGCTTCTTGGTCCGGCGGCGGCGCGCCGGGTGCCATGCTTCTGCACCAATCCCGACAAGATCATGCTGACTGCCGTCGGCCCTCGCTTCGGCGCCGGCCGGCTCGCCGATCTCTATGAGAGCCTCGGCGGCAGCGTGGCGCGCATCGGCAAGCCCAATCCGCAGATATTCGAGGCAGCGCTGGCACTGGCGGGTCACCCGGAGCGCGACAGCGTGGTCTGCGTCGGCGACAGCGTCGAGCACGACATCGCCGGCGGCAACGGCGTCGGCGTCGCGACGACGCTGGTCCTGTCGGGCATATTGGCGGGGGCGCCTGATCTGGACGACGTTTTCGCCGCGCTCAACGCCCGTCCCGACTACATCGCGGATAGCTTCAGGTTTCGTTGAGTTGTTAAGGCGAGACAAAGCTATCGAGGTTGAAACGCCCGATCACCGGCACGTGGTCCGAGGGCCGTTCCCAGCCGCGTGCCAGCCGCAGGATTTCATAGCCGGCAAAATGCGGCACCAGGTTTGGCGACGACCAGATATGGTCGAGGCGGCGGCCACGATTTGAGGCCTGCCAATCCTGGGCGCGATAGCTCCACCAGGTGTAGAGTTTCTCCTCATAGGACACATTGAGCCGCATCAGGTCGACCCAGTCGCCGGAGAGCCGCATCGCCTCGAAATTTTCCGTCTCGACCGGCGTATGGCTGACGACATTGAGGAGCTGCTTGTGCGACCAGACATCGTGCTCGAGCGGCGCGATGTTGAGGTCGCCGACCAGGATCGAGCCGGAGTGCTCGTCATGCTCGGCCCGCACGGCGTTCATCTCGGCAACGAAATCGAGCTTGTGTTTGAACTTTCGGTTGACGGCCGGGTCGGGCTCATCGCCGCCGGCCGGAACGTAGAAATTGTGCAGCAGGATCGTTTTGCCGCCGGCCTTGACGGTGACCGACAGATGCCGGCTGTCGTCGATCTCGCAGAAGCGGCGCTTTTCGACCACCTCGATCGGACGGCGCGCTATGGTCGCAACGCCGTGATAGCCCTTCTGGCCATGGAAGGCGATGTGCTCGTAGCCGAGCTTGCGGAACGCCTTCTCCGGAAACAATTCGTCCGGAACCTTGGTTTCCTGCAGGCAGAGCACGTCCGGCGCCTGCTCGACCAGCAGGCGCTCGACGATCGGCATGCGCAGTCGAACGGAGTTGATGTTCCAGGTAGCGACGGAAAACGGCATGTGGGGTTCCGGACAACGCAAGATCCGCCGGATGGCTCCGACGGAAGTCAATCGCGGAAACTACTGCCAGCCGCGCACCGCAAAAACAAGCAGCCCGCACCAACGCGCAAAAGCCATCCCGCAGCAGTAGAAAGTTACCGCGTCTTGGTGTTCAGCTCGCGGTTCGCCGTATAATCGATGGCGAAGGTGTCGGGGGCGAAGCTGACGCCCTCCTTGGTGTTGAAGATCATCACCGTTGTGTCCTTGCCTTGCGCATCGGTGATGGTCCACTGCCGCAATTCATAGGATTTCGGATCGAACATCATGGTGATCTTCGAATTGCCGAACACCGATTTGTCGGCAAGCTGGATGGTGGTGAGATCGTTTTCTTCCTTGACGCTTCTGACGCGTCCGCCCGAGAGATCGATCTTGTCGTCGAGCAGCAGCTTCAGCGGCGTCTTCGACAGCGGATAGAGGTCGGAGGTCCGCAGTTTCTTGTTGAGGATGACCACCGACTTGCCGTCGGAAATCACCCTGAAATTCGAGGCGCCGTCATAATTGAAGCGGATCTTGCCCGGCCGTTCCAGAAAGAACTTGCCGCCGGTCTGCTCGCCCTTGGGCCCGAACTGCACGAACTCGCCGCTCATCGATTTGACCGAGGAGAAATGATCGGCGATCTTCTGCGCCGTCGCCGGAACCGCTGCTTGCGCCGACGCCAGCAGCTGGAAGCCGGGCACGACATTGGCGGCCGCCGCACCGGCCAGGACCAGACCGAGGCCGAGCACCTGCCGGCGGGTTGGGGCGAAATCCCTTTTGGGGGCGAGAGTTGCGTTTTTCATGCCGGTCACCATCATCTGATTGCTTGCTCGTTATATTGGTCTGGTCCCCCAGTTGGGCTTAAGTTTGGCGGGCCGCACGGCGCTCATCGTTGCAACGCGCCAAAAGGTTCAAAGTTGCCGGCGCGGGTGCGCTCTAGAACTTGTCGTCCTCCGTCGGCACCAGGATTTCGCGTTTTCCGGCATGGTTGGCCGGGCCGACAATGCCTTCCTTCTCCATCTTCTCGATGATCGAGGCGGCGCGGTTGTAGCCGATGCCGAGCCGGCGCTGGATGTAGCTGGTCGAGGCCTTGCCGTCGCGCAGCACCACCGCAACCGCCTGGTCGTAGGGATCGTCGGAATCCTCGAAATTACCGCCGTCGCCGCCGCCACTGCCTTTGCCCGTCGGCTCGTCGTCATCCTTGTCGTCGTCCTCGGTGATGGCGTCGAGATATTCCGGCACGCCCTGCAGCTTCAGATGCGCGACGATCTTCTCCACCTCGTCGTCGGAGACGAAGGGACCGTGCACGCGCTGGATGCGGCCGCCGCCGGCCATATAGAGCATATCGCCCATGCCGAGCAGCTGTTCGGCGCCCTGCTCTCCCAGGATGGTGCGGCTGTCGATCTTCGATGTCACCTGGAACGAGATGCGGGTCGGGAAATTCGCCTTGATGGTGCCGGTGATGACGTCGACCGACGGCCGCTGCGTTGCCATAATGACATGGATGCCGGCGGCGCGCGCCATCTGCGCCAGGCGCTGCACCGCGCCTTCGATGTCCTTGCCGGCGACCATCATCAAATCGGCCATCTCGTCGATGATGACGACGATGTAGGGCATCGGCTCGAGGTCGAGGTTCTCCGTCTCGTAGATCGCTTCGCCGGTCTGGCGGTCGAAGCCGGTCTGCACGGTGCGGGAAATCCTTTCGCCCTTTTTCTCGGCCTGCTGCACGCGCGCGTTGAAACCGTCGATGTTGCGAACGCCGACCTTCGACATCTTGCGGTAGCGGTCCTCCATCTCGCGCACGGTCCATTTCAGCGCCACCACCGCCTTCTTCGGATCGGTGACCACCGGCGTCAGAAGATGCGGGATGCCGTCATAGACCGAGAGTTCCAGCATCTTTGGATCGATCATGATCAGCCGGCAGTCCTGCGGCGTCAGCCGATAGAGCAGCGACAGGATCATGGTGTTGATGGCGACGGACTTGCCCGAGCCGGTGGTACCGGCGACCAGCACGTGCGGCATTTTGGCGATGTCGACGATCACCGCCTCGCCATTGATGGTCTTGCCCAGCGCCAGCGCCAGCTTGGCCTTGGTGGTCTCGAAATCGCGGCTGGCCATGATCTCGCGCAAATAGACGGTCTCGCGCCTGGCGTTCGGCAATTCGATGCCGATGGCGTTGCGGCCCGGCACCACGGCGACACGGCAGGCGATGGCGCTCATCGAGCGGGCAATGTCGTCGGACAGGCCGATGACCCGCGACGATTTGATGCCGGGCGCGGGTTCCAACTCGTAGAGCGTGACGACCGGACCCGGACGCACATGGATGATTTCGCCTTTGACGCCGAAATCCTCCAGCACGCCCTCGAGCAGGCGGGCGTTCTGCTCCAGCGCGTCCTTGGACAGGCTTGCGTCGCGCACCACGTTCTTCGGTTCCGACAGGAAATGCAGCGACGGCATCTCGAATTTCTCCGAGCCGATCAGCGACGTCTGCGCCTCGCGCTGGACGCGGGCGCCTGGTGCCGGCCGCGGCGCCGGCGCCTCGACGCGCGTCGCCGCGTCGGAGCGGAAGTTCTGCACCTTGGCCGTTGGCGCGGCGCGGCGTTGGCCGGCCGGCTCGGGCGCGAAATCCATGTCGTCATTGTCGTCGTTATCGAAGACGTCGGCATCGTCGGGGTCGATCGAGGCACTGCGGTCGTTGACCATGGCGGCGAAGAATTCCGGCTCGACGCGGGCGCGCCCGCCCGGGCTCATCCGCGCCTCGGCGAACTCGGCCGATTCGACCCGTTCGGCCGCTCGCCGCCAGGCGCTGGGGCGCGGTTCCATCTCCGGTTCGAAATCGTCGCGCTCGCGCCGACGCGCGGCGCGGCGGCGCAGATAGGCCCGCAGCGACAGCCACCAGTGGGTGATGGCGCCAAGCGCCAATATGCCTTCGTCGCCCTCGTCCTCTTCATTGTCGAAAAGCAGGTCGTCCTGCGGATCGGGCACTGCAGGCTGTTCGAGGACGGCAAAGCCGTTCTTGCGTGAAATCAGCGCCGAACCGTACAAGAATACCCACAGCGCCGGCGCTGCCAGGAGCACGGCGAGCACGCTGGCGACGAGGCCGGTCGGATAGCCGCCGATGATCAGGCCCGGAATATTGAGCACCATATCGCCGAAGACGCCGCCGAGGCCGGTCGGCAGCGGCCAGGTCTTGGGCGGCACCACGCAGCCGGCAATTGCCGCGCCAAGCAGCGAAAACCCGAACCAGGCCAGCGCCCGTTTCGGCAGCCGGTCGACGCCGCGCGCGGTAAACAGCAGAAATCCCCAGATCACCGCCGGCACCAACGCCGCAACGGCGGCAAGCCCGAAGAACTGCATGGCGATGTCGGAAAAGACGGCGCCCGCATAACCCATTGCATTGGTGACGATATTATCGGTGGCGTGCGAAAAGCTCGGATCGGCGACGTTCCAGGTGGCAAGGGCGGCGACGCCGAAGCCAACCAGAGCAAACAGCCCGGCACCGACCAGCCGCCCGACCTGGCGCCTCGCGAACGCCCGGATGCCGTGCCCCGTATCGGCCAGCGCAAGCGGTGCTGAAGCCCCTGAACGCATGCTCTTCCTCGTCTGTCGTTGCCCGGCCGGGCGCGGACGCGCAACACGGCAGATTCGGCTGTCAGACTAGCGGCGGGAAGGTTAAGGGCGCATTAACCATGGGTATTCTGCGTCACCGGGACGGACGACCGCCACCACAGTTCGGAGCCGCTGCGGCCGATGTTTCACGCCGCCGGCGGATCGAGCACCTTGATCAAGCGACCGCGATCGAGCCATCACGGCCATCCGCGCGCAAAAAAGAGGCCCGGAAGGTTTCCGGGCCTCAAGGCGTGAGCCCTTTCGGGAGCATCACGACGGGATCTTCCCGGCACCGGCAAAACGCCGATGCCGGCCAATACCTTTACGGCACCACTTCGCCGTGCTGGCTGATGTCGAGGCCTTCGACCTCTTCCGGGGTGGAAGGACGCAGGCCGACCAGCGCCTTGACGATGTAGAGGATCACGAAGCTCGCGATCGCCGTCCACAGGATGGTGAAGACGATACCGTAGAGCTGCTTGCCGACCGAGGCGCCCGAGCCGAGGCTGTTGATCGCCGGATCGGCGAGCACGCCGGTCAGCAATGCGCCGATGATGCCGCCGATGCCGTGCACGCCGAATGCATCGAGCGAGTCGTCATAGCCGAACGCGTGCTTGAGCTTGACGGCCGAGACGTAGCACAGCACGCCGGCGACGATGCCGACGATGAAGGCGCCGGTCGGATTGACGAAGCCGGAAGCCGGCGTCACCGCGACCAGGCCGGCGACGGCGCCCGAGATGATGCCGAGAACGCTCGGCTTCTTGGCGACGATCCATTCGGCGAACATCCAGGCGAGCGCCGCAGCGGCAGCGGCAACCTGGGTGTTCAGCATCGCGGCACCGGCAAGGCCGTCGGCGGCCAGTTCCGAACCGGCGTTGAAGCCGAACCAGCCGACCCACAGCAGCGAAGCACCGATTACGGAGTAGACGAGGTTGTGCGGCGCCATGTTGGTGGTGCCGTAGCCTTCACGCTTGCCGAGAACCAGCGCGCAGACCAGGCCGGCAACACCGGCATTGATGTGAACGACCGTGCCGCCGGCGAAATCGAGAACGCCGGCTGTGCCGAGGAAGCCGCCGCCCCACACCCAGTGCGCGATCGGGGCATAGACCACCAGCAGCCACGCCCCCATGAAGATGAGCAGCGCCGAGAACTTCATTCGTTCGGCGAAGGCGCCGGCAATCAGCGCCGGCGTGATGATGGCGAAGGTCATCTGGAACATCGAGAAGACGAACTCAGGGATGTTCGCCACGCCCGGCAGCCACAGCGACGAGGTGGTGATGCCGTTGTGGAAGAACTTCGAGAAGCCGCCGAGATAGGCATTCATGCCGCCGCCATCCGAGAAGGCCAGCGAATAGCCGAACATGAACCACAGCACCGTTACCAGGCAGGTGATGGCAAAGCTCTGCATGATGGTGGCGAGCACGTTCTTCTTGCGCACCATGCCGCCATAAAACAGCGCCAGGCCCGGTATGGTCATCATCAGCACCAGCGCCGTCGAGGTCAGCATCCAGGCGGTGTTGCCGGTGTCGAGCGCGGGCGCTGGGGCAGCCGGTGCTGCCGGTGCCGCTTCCTGCGCGAACGCAGCAACCGTGCCCAGTGCAGCGAGAGCGAGCGAGCCCAAAACGGCCGCGCGTCCCGTTATCTTCAAGGTGGAAGGAATATTCATTGAACTCTCCATTGGAATACGTATCCGCAGCTCAAAGCGCGTCGGTGTCTGTTTCGCCGGTGCGAATGCGCACCGCCTGGTCGATGCCGAAAACGAAGATCTTGCCGTCGCCGATCTGGCCGGTCTTGGCCGCCGCGGTGATGGCTTCGACCGCCCTGTCGACCATGTCGACGGCGACCGCGACTTCGATCTTGATCTTCGGCAGGAAGCTGACCGCGTATTCCGCCCCGCGATAGATTTCCGTGTGCCCCTTCTGGCGTCCGTAGCCTTTTACTTCGGTGACGGTCAGGCCCTGGATGCCGACCGCGGTGAGCGCCTCGCGCACCTCGTCGAGCTTGAACGGCTTTATGATTGCCATCACGATCTTCATAAGGTTTCACCCTTTGCTGTTGCGGGTCCCCGCGTTTTGCACGACTTCGCCGATCCCCATGAGAGCCGGAGAGTGCCCGCTAGGATTCAAGCTCCGTGCCAATTGCCGAAGCAGGGCGTTAAGCTGTTGTTAAACAACGAAATCGGGAAGGTTTGCCGACTGCCTGTTCACAGTCGCGGCAGTGCATATGATTAAAAAATAGGCAAATTTCGAAAAATGCCTACTCCGCAGGCGGTCGCTTCAGCCGGATGAGTCCTTCTTGGGCAACCGAGGCGATCAACGTGCCGTCGCGGGCAAACAGCGAGCCGCGGGTAAAACCGCGCGATCCTTGCGTCGACGGGCTGTCTTGCGTGTACAGCATCCAGTCGTCGAGCGGGTGGCTGCGGTGGAACCACATGGCATGGTCGAGGCTGGCTGCCTGGATATCGCGATCGAAAATGGCGCGGCCATGGGCAAAGGTTGAGGTGTCAAGCAGCGTCATGTCGGAGAGGTAAGCGAGCACAGCCGCCTGCGTGGCGCGATCGGCCGGCACCGGACCGGTGGTGCGGATCCAGATGTTCTGCTTCGGCTCGAGCTTTTCCCGGCTGGTATAATGCTTCAGCATTACCGGCTTCATCTCGATCGGCCGATCGCGCTCCCAATAGCGCTTGATGCCGTCGGGCACCGCTTCGCCAAACTTGCCCAGCAATTCGCGCTGCGACAGCAACGTGTCGGGCGCCGGCACGTCCTGCGGCATCGGCACCTGATGTTCCAGGCCGACCTCATCCTGCTGGAACGAGGCTTCCAGCGAAAAGATCGCCTGGCCGTGCTGGATAGCGACGACGCGGCGCGTGGTGAAGGAGCCGCCGTCACGGATACGGTCGACCTCGTAGATGATCGGCACCTTGGTGTCGCCCGGCCGCATGAAATAGCCATGCAGTGAGTGCACATAGCGCTCGGGCTCGACCGTTCGCTGTGCGGCGACCAGCGCCTGGGCGATGGTCTGGCCGCCGAAGATGCGCTGCCAGTCGAGCTTGGGGCTGCGACCACGATACAGGTTGTGTTCCAGCTGCTCGAGGTCGAGAATGCCGAGAAGCTCGTCCATGGCTGCCGTCATCTTGACCTCGCCGCAAAATTACCATGGCGGTTTCCGACAGGAACAGCGGGCAGTCAAGGGCGGAAAGCCCGGCGACGGTCAGGCTGCGAAAGGAATTGCGATGGTGGACAGCAAGAATTCGCTCGACGTTCTTGTCGCCGGCGCCGGCTATGTCGGCCTGGCCGCCGCCGTATCGCTGAAGCAGGCGCGGCCGAGCCTTGCCGTTGCCGTCGTCGATGCAGCACCCGCCGGGGTCTGGCGGAAGGACGGCCGCGCCTCGGCGATTGCCGCCGCCGCGTGCCGCATGCTCGACCAGCTCGGCGTCTGGAACGAGATCGCGCCGGAGGCGCAGGCGATCACCGAAATGATCGTCACTGATTCGCGCACATCCGATCCGGTCCGCCCGGTGTTCCTCACTTTCGATGGCGAGGTCGCGCCCGGCGAACCCTTTGCGCATATGGTCGCCAACAAGGATTTGAACGGCGCCTTGCGCCGGCGCGCCGAACAACTCGGCATCGGCATCATCGAAGGCGTCGCCGTCAGCGCCTTCGACATCAACGGCGCCGGCATAACCGTGCATCTTGCCGACGGCGCGACGCTGAAGGCGCGGCTGCTGGTTGCCGCCGACGGCGTCAATTCGAAGCTGCGCGACATGGCTGGCATCAAGACGGTGAAATGGGAGTATGGCCAGTCCGGCATCGTCTGCACGGTGGCGCATGAGCGGCCGCACAACGGCCGCGCCGAAGAGCATTTCCTTCCCGCAGGCCCGTTTGCCACGCTGCCGCTCAAGCCGGGCAAGGACGGCACCAACCGCTCGTCGATCGTCTGGGTCGAACGGTCGCAGGATGCCGACAAGCTGGTCAGTGGCGACACCCTGGTCCTGGAATATGAGCTCGAGCAGCGCTTTGGCCTGAAACTCGGCGAAATCCATATCGCCGACAAGCCGCGTGCCTGGCCGCTTGGGCTGATCATTGCGCGCGCCTTCGTCGCGCCGCGCATCGCCTTGGCCGGCGACGCCGCCCACGGCATCCACCCGATCGCCGGCCAGGGTCTGAATCTCGGTTTCAAGGACGTGGCGGCGCTGGCCGAAGTGGTGGTCGAGGCCGACCGGCTCGGCCAGGACATCGGCGCGCTGGACGTGCTTGAGCGCTACCAGCAATGGCGGCGTTTCGACACGGTGCAGATGGGCATCACCACCGATGTGCTGAACCGGCTGTTTTCCAACGATTTCGGCCCGCTGCGCACTTTGCGCGACATCGGCCTCGGCCTTGTCCAGCGCATGCCGCGGCTGAAGGGGTTCTTCATCCGCCAGGCGTCGGGTCTGTCCGGCGACACGCCGAAACTGTTGAAGGGCGAGGCGATCTAGGCCCGGCAAGCGCGCGCGTTTTACTAGCGTTCGGTCAGTTGACCTCAAAGCCTAGCTTCTGGCGCAGCCGGAGCATGCGCTGGTCGGGAATCGGCAGGTTTTGTCCACCAGCTTCCGCCGCACGGCTGACCATTCGCAGCAGATCGTTCCTTTCAGCTGCGTCGAGCCGTTCGCGCAGGAACGGTGCCAGCTTGTCGATGACGACCGTGGCGTCGTCGATTTGCGATGCCGCCCATTTGGCGTAGATCACGGCTTCATCGGTCTGCTTTTTGTCGGCGATCTCCGAGATCACCGATCGAATGGCGGCTTCGCGTTGCGGCAGCACAGGACCATGCTCGGAAACAATCGCGGTGATCAGCGTCGCGGCGGCGACGACCGGATCGTCGATCGCCGTCAGCGGCGAGAGCGCCGCCTGCTTGCGCAGCTTCTTGCGGCGGATATTGCCCTGGACGCGGCCAACGACGTCGGCAACCTCACGCGCCGCATCGTTCATGATTTTCAGCCGGTACCACCAGAACGCCGCTGCCCCCAGCAGGCCGATTGCAGCAATCAATATATGCATACCCCAAGATCCCCAATCTCGGGCGACGATACGAGAAGTATTGCTTCGCTTCAACACGCAAGAGTTGCATCGCTCGAAGAAAACGAAAGCCTGGGCCAGTCATCGGCCGCCATCACTTTGCCAAGGAACTTATCGGGACATCCCTACGACCCCGACACGTTGTAGATCGCCCGTACCTCGATCGTGCCGATTTCGGCTAGCGGAATGCCGCCGGCGATCTCCAGCGCCTCGTCGAGATCCCCGGCCTCGATCATGACGAAACCGAGCAACTGCTCCTTGGTCTCGGCGAAGGGGCCGTCGGTGACCAGCCGCTTGCCTTGGCGTCGGCGCACGGTCTTCGACGTCTTCACCGATTGCAGCGCCTGCGCGATGATCAGGCGGCCGCTTTGCGCCACCAACCTGTCATAGGCCAGCGAATCGGCATCGAGCTTGGCCAGCCTCGCAGGCGTCATTGCGTAGAGATCTTTTTCTTCACCGTAGACCAGGCAAACGTATTTCATCTTTACCTCCATTCCTGGGTTGGACCGTAGGACGAGGCTACGGAAACATTGGCCGGGCCTTTGGCCGCGGCATAGTCGAGCCCCGCAGCATAATCCAGAAAGGACACCGCAATGCCGATGATGGCAATCGCCGCAAGCAGTCGGCCGAAGCCGGAAGGCCGCAGGCGCGACCAGTCGGCCTGTTGTTCACCGGCTCTGTGGCTGGTCCAGTGAGCAGAAAACAGATTGTTCATGTGGTCCTCCATCCGGCCACCAAGTCCATGGCCGCCCGCAGGACGGCCGGGACAGATGGAAGTCGACATTTTTGCACGCGTATTTTTTCGAATTTTTTTCGCTCGACATGATGTGTCACGCTGCCGCCGATACGAAAGCGTGGGTGGCCTTCGCTCCGGCGCGCGCTATAGTCGACCGGACGCCGACTATGGGCTCAATCACGACAATCAAGGAGGAATTGATGGACCGCACCGCCAACGCCGTTTGGAAAGGCAGTTTCAAGGAAGGCAAAGGCACGCTCGATACCCAGAGCGGGACGCTGAAAGGCACGCCCTATTCTGCCAAGATGCGTTTCGAGGACGAGAGCGGCAAATCCGGCACCAACCCGGAAGAGCTGATCGCCGCCGCCCATGCCGGCTGCTTTGCCATGCAACTTGCGCATCTTCTTGCCGAGAACGGCACTCCGGCTACCGAGCTCGACGCCAAGGCCGTGGTGACACTGGTCCCCGGCACCGGCATCACCGGCAGCGCGATCACGCTGGTCGGCAAGGTACCGGGCATCGATGCCGCCAAATTCCAGGAACTAGCCGAAAAAGCCAAGGGCGGATGCCCGGTCTCGAAGGCGCTCGGCGCCATCAAGGTATCGCTCGACGCCAGACTCGGGTGAGCCGCCAAACGAACGTCGGCGATCCTTCGCGCCCCCCTCTGCCCTGCCGGGCATCTCCCCCTCAAGGGGGGAGATTGGCAGTTTTGGCGACGGCTCTCGTCCTTCAACCTTGGTGATTGGCGAAAGTGGAGATGACAGCGCAATCTCCCCCCTTGAGGGGGAGATGTCCGGCAGGACAGAGGGGGGCGCTGTCCCGCCGACGTTCGAGTGACTATGTAGTGCCTTCGCCGGTCAGCGCATCCAGGCGGGCGCGCAATGCCGCGACCTCCTCCTCGAGGGCCTGCACGCGCGTCTCCAGATCCGAGGCCGGCGAGGACGATTGCAGGGGCGCTGCTGCAGTCGACAACTGCACCGGCCCGCTGAGCAGATGGACATAGCGATCCTCGCGCTGGCCGGGGCCGCGATCGATCTGCTGCACCAGCGGCGGCCTTCGGCCGATCAGCAGATCGAGATTGCCGCGAAGCTCGTCGATCGACGGCAACCGCGCCAGGCGCTCGCTTCGCGCCAGCAATTCATAGGCCGTCTGCGGGCCGCGCAGCAACAACAGGCCGAGCAGCGCGATCTGCGCCGAGGTCAGGGAAAAGCGCTGTGCCACGACATGCTCATAGCGCTCGACGCGCGACGCGAACACCTGCCTGACGAGGCCCTTCTGCTCGAGCTGGCCAAGCGCCCGTCTGACCTCGGCAAGCTCGACCGACATTACCGGCTCGCGCGCCGTTTTCTGGTTGGCCGCCGCATGTGCTGCATTGAGGTCAGCGGATAGACGTCCGGCGTCAGTTCCTTCTTCTCGACCAGGCTGCCGAGGACGCGCGCTTCGATGGGCGAGAGGATGGGAAGGTCGGAGTCGGTCATTGGATCGGCTATCCTTCTGAGGCCGGAGGGACAGCACCCCCCTCTGTCCTGCCGGACATCTCCCCCGCAAGGGGGGAGATCGGCAGCTTCAACGCTGTGCGTCCATTCTTGCAATGGTGGAGATTAGCGAAAGCCAAGATGACGGCCAATCTCCCCCGTTGCGGGGGAGATGTCCGGCAGGACAGAGGGGGGCGCGAAGGATCGCTACGGACAACACGATCGGCAAAGCCGCCAGCCCCCTTACACCCGTCGCTCCACCATCATCTTCTTGATCTCGGCGATCGCCTTGGCCGGGTTGAGCCCCTTGGGGCAGGTCTGGGCGCAGTTCATGATGGTGTGGCAGCGATAGAGCCGGAACGGGTCTTCGAGATTGTCGAGCCGCTCGCCCGTCGCCTCGTCCCTGGAATCGATCAGCCAGCGATAGGCCTGCAGAAGCGTCGCCGGGCCGAGATAGCGATCGCCGTTCCACCAGTAGCTCGGGCAGGAGGTCGAGCAGCAGGCGCACAATATGCACTCGTACAGCCCGTCGAGCTTTTCGCGGTCCTCGTGGCTCTGCAGCCATTCCTTGGCCGGCTCGGGCGACACCGTCTTCAGCCAGGGTTCGATCGAGGCGTGCTGGGCGTAGAAATTGGTGAGGTCGGGCACGAGGTCCTTGACCACGGCCATATGCGGCAGCGGATAGACCTTGACCGCGCCGGAAATGTCGTCGCAGCCCTTGGTGCAGGCGAGCGTGTTCGACCCGTCGATGTTCATGGCGCAGGACCCGCAAATGCCTTCGCGGCAGGAGCGGCGCAGCGTCAGCGTCGGGTCGATCTTGTTCTTGATCCAGAGCAGCGCGTCGAGCACCATCGGCCCGCAATCGTCCATGTCGACGAAATATGTATCCATGCGCGGGTTCTCGTCATCGTCCGGCGACCAGCGGTAGATGCGGTATTCGCGCAGATTGGTGGCACCCTCCGGCTTCGGCCAGGTTTTTCCGGCCATGATCTTCGAGTTTTTCGGAAGCGTCAGTTCGACCATTACCTCAGGTCCTTTCGGATGACGAGCTTCAGCCCGGACCAGATCTCGTTCACGGCGGCGACCTTGACGGCGACGAGGTCGAGCTTCAGCGCCTCGGCGCGGATAACGTCCTCGGTGACGTCGGTCGGCACTTTCGACGCCTTCTTTGGCCAAGAGACCCAGACCATGCCGTCCCGCTTGATCGCTGCTTCCATGTCGCCAAGACTGTCCTCGATCTCGACACGCTGCCGGGTGAAAGCATACACGGCATCGTATTTCTCATGAACGCCCGAAATCGCCGACCAGTCAGCCAGCCGGTCGATGTGGGCAAAGTCGACAGCGCCGGCCAGATCATCGAGTTCGGCCGGCAAGGCCACGAAAGCGGCAATCATCCCGTCCTTCAGGCCGAGCTTGGCTGGAAGGGGCGTGCCGGAATATCCCGCGACCGCCAGCGCCATCGTCAATACACTCTCGCCTTCGGCGCAATCTTGGCCGGATTGATGCCGCCGTCTGCCTCCTTGAGCAGCGTCTCGGTGTGCACCGGCCGGTAGCTGAGCGCCACCTCGCCGGCCTCGTTGAGCCGGGCCAGCGTATGCTTGCGCCAGTTGGCGTCGTCGCGGGCCGAAAAGTCCTCCCGCGCGTGCGCGCCGCGGCTTTCCTTGCGCGCCTCGGCGCCGTAGACGGTGGTGATGGCGTTGGCCATCAGATTTTCCAGCTCCAGCGTCTCGACCAGGTCGGAGTTCCAGATCATCGAGCGGTCAAACACCTTGACGTCCTTGAGCTCGCCCCAAAGCTGCGAAATGCGCCTGCAGCCGCTTTCCAGCGATTCCTGGGTGCGGAACACCGCTGCGTCCTCCTGCATCGCCTTCTGCATCTTTTCGCGCAAAACCGCTGTCGGCGTCGAGCCGTTGGCGTGACGCAGCCGGTCGAAGCGGTCCATGATCTTTTCGACGGCGGCCTCGTTGGGCGAAGGGATCGCCGATGTGCGGTCGATCACCTGGCCGGCCCGGATTGCCGCCGCACGGCCGAACACCACCAGGTCGATCAGCGAGTTGGAGCCCAGCCGGTTAGCACCGTGCACCGAGGCGCAGCCGGCCTCGCCAACCGCCATCAGCCCGGGCGACACCTGGTCCGGATTCGACGCCGTCGGGTTGAGCACCTCGCCCCAGTAATTGGTCGGCACGCCGCCCATATTGTAATGGACCGTCGGCAGCACCGGGATCGGCTCCTTGGTCAGGTCGACGCCGGCAAAGATCTTTGCCGATTCCGAAATACCCGGGAGCCTCTCGTGCAGGACGGCCGGGTCGAGATGGTCGAGATGCAGGAAGATATGATCCTTCTTCGGGCCGACGCCGCGGCCCTCGCGGATTTCCAGCGTCATACAGCGCGAGACCACGTCCCGCGAAGCCAGATCCTTGGCTGACGGCGCGTAGCGCTCCATGAAGCGCTCGCCCTCGGAATTGACGAGATAGCCGCCCTCGCCGCGGGCACCCTCGGTGATCAGGCAGCCGGCGCCGTAGATGCCGGTCGGGTGGAACTGCACGAACTCCATGTCCTGCAGCGGCAGGCCTGCGCGTGCGGCCATGCCACCGCCATCGCCGGTGCAGGTATGCGCCGAAGTGGCCGAGAAATAGGCGCGGCCATAGCCGCCTGTCGCCAGCACCACCATCTTGGCCGAAAAGCGGTGGATGGTGCCGTCGTCGAGGTTCCAGGCGACGACGCCGGTGCAGGTGCCGTCCGGCTCCATGATCAGGTCGAGCGCGAAATACTCGATGAAGAACTGCGCATTGTGCTTCAGCGACTGGCCGTAGAGCGTATGCAGCATGGCGTGGCCGGTGCGGTCGGCAGCCGCGCAGGTGCGCTGCACCGGCGGCCCCTCGCCGAAATTCATCATCATGCCGCCGAACGGCCGCTGGTAGATTTTCCCGTCCTCGGTGCGGCTGAAGGGGACGCCGTAATGCTCGAGCTCGTAGACCGCCGCCGGCGCTTCGCGCACCATGTATTCCTGCGCGTCGGTGTCGCCCAGCCAATCCGAGCCTTTGACGGTGTCGAAGAGATGCCACTGCCAGTTGTCGGGACCCATATTGGCGAGCGAGGCGGCAATGCCGCCCTGCGCCGCAACCGTATGCGAGCGCGTCGGGAACACCTTGGTGATGCAGGCGGTGCGCAGGCCCTGCTCGGCCATGCCGAGCGTGGCTCGCAGGCCGGCGCCGCCGGCGCCGACGACCACGACGTCGAATTTGTGGTCGACATAGCTATAGGCGGAAGCCGTGTTGGCGTTCTTCGCGTCCTTGGCCAAAACTCAGCCTCCAAATGCCAGTTTAAGCAGGGCGAAGACCGAAGCGACGCCGACGACTACGGGAAAGAATGTGTTGAGGGCGAGCAGCGCCAGCCTGGCGCCTTCGCCGTGCACATAGTCTTCGATGATTGCCTGCATGCCGAGCCGCATGTGGTAGAGCACCGACAGCAGCACCAGCGCCAGCACCAGTGCCACGAACGGATTGGCAAGTGCGGCGCGCACCTCGATATAGCTGGCGCCGTTGAGTGCGATCAGGAAGCCGACGAAGAACAGGACCAGCGGGATGTTGGAGATCGCCGTCAGCCGCTGGCGCCAGAAATGGCCGGTGCCCTCGCGGGCGGAACCGAGGCCGCGGACCTTGGCCAGCGGCGTACGCATGTCGGTGTTTTTGCCGCTCATGTCAGGCTCCCCCGCGCCATGTAGCCGGCGATCCAGATCAGCAGCGTCAGCGTGACCGAGCCGGCCAGCGTCGCCCAGGCGATCCTCGACGCGGTATGCTTTTCCAGCCCTGCCCCAGTGTCCCAGATCAGATGGCGCACACCGCCCAGCATGTGGTGCATCAGCGCCCAGCTGTAGCCCAACAGCACCAGCCGTCCCAGCCACGAGCCGAAGGCCCAGTTGACGGCATTGAAGGTCGCCTCCGAACTCGCCGCCGCCATCAGCCACAGCGCGACCAGCAGCGTGCCGAAATAGAGCGCCCCGCCGGTGATGCGGTGGACGATCGACATCGTCATGGTGATCGGCGGCCGATAGACGGTCAGGTGCGGCGAAAGCGGCCGTTCACGTCTGGCAAATTCGCGGGTGGCTGGTGATTTGCTCATGGCTCCCCCAGTTCGGCGTCTCTGGAGCCTCAGGTGGGAATGCGGCATTGCCGCTTCCGGTTGCGACTTCGGACAGCCGGTTTCTAATGCTCTTTTTGCACCGCGTCAAAGCCGGAAAACCGTTTCGAAAACGTAATTTAGTCTGATGAAAGCGGCGCTTTCAGCTTCAATCGATTAGGACTGTCGCCTTGAACCGGCACAATGTCGCTGCACTGCAAAAAATGGCTGCCACAAGGGGGCGGATCAGCGCTTGCAGGCCAGCGGTGAGGCACCGCCCTTCATTACCAGCGCGTCACGCCCGTCGATCACGATTGCGCCATGCGCCTCGCCGTAACGGCTGGTCTGATTGGCCGGTGAGGCCGGCAGCTCGGCGCTGGTGCCGTCCTGGCCGAGCACGCGCACCGACGTGCCAAGATTCTCGATGGTCATCACGCTACCGTCGGCGCAGTTGTAAGTAGCAATGCGCGGCTGCGGTGCCGTCGGTTCGCTGGCGGCGGGAGCAAGCGACACGGAAGCGGCGGCCGTATTGCCAAGCTTGGGCGCGCTGGTCTGCGGCGCGCAGGCGGCGGCAGCCAGTAGCGGCGGAATGGCCAGCGCCACCCGAAACCTGCGGTGTAATCTCATGCTGCTTTCCCCCGCGCATCGAGCCCCCCGGATTTTCATGCTTTTTGAGTCGCGCCCGATGCCGGCGATGGTGGGAACAAGGCATGGCCGAATGATGGCCGGTGGGCGATCGGATATTAACCATATTTTCCGAGACCTCGCCCCGGCTGCGGTTGCCCTCTTAACAAAGGTTAATAAAAGGTTAATTTCTGATTCGAGGAGGCTTGCCTCTCAGCAATGGAGTAGCACGCCATGCATTCGAATTCAGCAGGACCGCGCCTTCCCTGGTTCCTATTGGCGGCGCTCGCCGTCGGCGTCGTCGCACCGGCATTCGCCGGGACGCGCCATCATGACCGCGTCTATGCCGATTCCTTCGGCAATCTCGTCATCGACAGCGCCGCCGGCTACAAGCGTATCCTCGTTGGCGAGGGCAAGCTGGCCAAGGAGTTGTCCGACTACACCGGCGCCGGCCAGCCCGACGTGATCTACGAAAACGAATCGGACGATGTCCGCGGCGGCGACTGCTACAGGCCACCGGTTTTCGTCAAGGGCCGCAGCTATATGTATGGCCTCTCCGACGGCGAGATGCCGGAGCTCAGCCCCTGCCGCTGACGGCCACGCCGCCCTTGGTTGACGGCGCCGGCAGGGCAACAGCCGGCGCCACCGAGACACGCACGCAATCGCGGCCGCTGCCCTTCGCCTGATAGAGCGCTTTGTCGGCGCGCCGCAGCAGGTCGGAAAAGCTTTCGCCCGGACCAAGCTCTGCAACGCCGAAGCTGGCGCTGCAGCGGTGATTCGCGGGCAGGCAGTCGATCGGCGTGGCACCGAAGGCGCTGCGCGTGCCCTCGGCAAAGAGCCGGGCGGCGGCTAGATTGGTCCCCGGCAGGAAAATAGCGAATTCCTCGCCGCCGATGCGTCCGGCGACATGATGGTCGGCCGCGGCATCGCGGAGAAAACCGGCAAAGGCCTCGATGACCCGATCGCCCGACGCGTGGCCGTAAGTATCGTTGATGCGCTTGAAATGGTCGAGATCGGCAATGACCAGTGCCGCTGGAACGGCGCGCCGCATGGCATCACGCAGTGCGATCTCGGCATGGCGCTCGAAGCCGCCACGGTTGAGCAGCCGCGAAAGCGTGTCGGTTTCCGATTTCGACGTCGCCTCGGCGAGCACGTCGCGGACCAGGATAGCCAATGTCACCAGCGCAAGCGCCAGGCCGAACACGGTGCCGACAGACTGCGACACCAACGCATAGCTGGTCTGCGCATAAGATTGCGGGTTGGCGCCCCAGCCACCAAGCGCATGGGCGATGAAGGGTTTGCTGGTGAATTGCAAGGTGCTGGCCGCCAGGACAGCCATCAGCACATAGTCGAGCCGCTCGCGTCTTTGCCTGGACGACAAGACGATCGCCAGCCCGGTGAATTGCATGGCCGCATAGGGAAGCTGGTAGGCCGCCATTCGCACAAAGGATTGGCGTGGCAGATCCTGGACGAAGTAGACCGCGAGGGTGGCGAAGACCAGGAAGAGCAGCATCGGCGGCCAAGGCGGCGAAACGCGGTATTTATGGGCAAGCCCGCCATTGAAGGCGATGGTAGCAGCAAGGAAAGCGGCAAAGGCGGCGACAACTACGGGGCGCGCATTGTCGAAGGCAGGAATGCTGAACTCGATCGCGAAATAAGCCATGCCGAGCACATAGCCGAACGCTAGCCAGCGCGCCGACACCCGGCCGGCGTCATAGACCGCGATCGTCATGAAGGCCGCCGCCAGTAGCCCGGCAACGAACAGGTTGATCAGCAGGATGAAATTGGCGCTGCCCATGGCGTTTTGGCACTCCCCCCGAACAGCAGATCACCAACGCGCGAAAAAGACGTTAATTCGAAGCCGCCGCTGATGCTCAGCCAGCACTGGTCCGATTGGGAAGGACGACCGTTTCAGGCCGCTGATAGGACAGGCACACGCTGTCGCGGCCATTCCTCTTGGCTTTGTAGAGCGCTTCGTCGGCGCGGCGCATCAGCGGGTCCAGCTCTTCGTCGCTGGTGCGGGCGGCCACGCCGAAGCTCGCGGTCACTCTTGTCTCGGGCGGAAGCCCGTCGATTCGGCCCGCCGAATAGAGCGTGCGAACGGTTTCGGCATACAGTCTTGCCGCGCCAAGGTCGCTGAGCGGCAGCAGCACGGCGAACTCTTCGCCGCCGATGCGGCCGGCAACGCCGCGCGTACCTGCAGCCGACAGAAGCTTGGCGGCGAAATCGACGATAACGCGATCGCCGGCCGCGTGGCCATGCTGATCGTTGAGCGCCTTGAAATGATCGAGATCGGCCAGCACCAGCGTAACCGGCAATCGGGCCGTGGCACAGTGCTGCAGCACCAGCGTGGCGCGCTCCTCGAAGCCGCGGCGGTTGAGCAGGCCCGACAGCGGGTCTGTCAGGGTTTCGGTCTTCAGGGCCTTCGTCACATCGAGCGCGGCGGCGCCGAACAGGCAAAGTGCAATAAGCAGCGACAGCAATGCATGCGACAGCAGCGCCGTCGTCCAATAGGACGAGGTGTAAAGCCCTTCATAGCTGGTGAACGGCCCATGCGCGATGACGACGGCAAGGGTCCGCGCCAGGAAGTTCATGCCGGAAAGCAGCGACAGCACGAACAGGACCATTTCTGTCGGGCCGTTGTTGCGCACCGCGCGCAACTCGGCGGCAACAACCAGGCTGATGCCGCCGAAGCTGAAATTGACGGCAAGGATGCGCCAGGTGAGATCCGGCCGGGCAAAAAGAAACCACGAGAACGCGGCCAGTCCGCCGCAGGCCAGAATGCCGACCGCCGTGTAAGGCACGCGCCGCCCATAGCGCGCAATGACCGCGCCGGCGAGACAGCAAGTGGCAAAGGTGAAGCACAGGATCGAGATGAGCTTGGTGGGCGCCATACCGACAGGCAGCGTGAAATACTGGAGCAGGAAGCCTGCGGCCGAGGCCGAGTAGCCCGCCGCCAGCACGGCCAGATAGGGACGGTGACGCTGATAGAACCACAGCACGAGAAATGCAGTGCCGAGTGTGAGCGCGATGCCTGGATTGAGCAGCGCTATGAGCAGGCCGGTGTCCAAGCGCTGTAATTTCCCCTCGCTTCCCTCAGGAGACGTTAGAGCGGAAGCCCAAACAAGCGGTTAAGCGAAAGCGAATATACGACAGGTGCGTCGACGCAGCCGCTGGGCGGAACCGCGAACGGCGAGCGGCGTTTCACGACGGCAACCAGGAGACGCTCCGATGGCCGACACGATCATGCTGACCGATCACGATGCAATTCGCTCTTGGGCGGCGGCGCGCGCCGGCTTTCCGGCGATCGTCGACGTGTCGCCCGAAGCCGGAACGCAGCCCATGCTGAGGCTGGTCTTCGGCCAGCATGCCTATCAGGACCAGGACGAGCCCGAACGTCCGGTCAATGCCGGCGGCTATGAACTGGTCGAATGGGATGAATGGTTCAAACTCTTCGACGACCGCCAACTGGCGCTGGTCGTTGCAAAGGACCAACCCGGCCGACGTGAGGGATTTCACGAATTCGTCAGGCGGCCCGGCTGAAGAATGCCCGAACCGCATTGCGGCTCGGGCACTCTCATATCCGACAGGGGGCGCCCTGCGCTATTTCCACTCGCGGATGTCGACGAAATGGCCGGCAATTGCCGCCGCCGCCGCCATTGCCGGCGACACCAGATGGGTGCGGCCCTTGAAGCCTTGGCGCCCTTCGAAATTGCGGTTCGAGGTCGAGGCGCACCGCTCATGCGGCTTCAGCCGGTCGTCGTTCATGGCAAGGCACATCGAGCAGCCCGGCTCGCGCCAGTCGAAGCCGGCCGCGACAAAGATCTTGTCGAGGCCTTCGGCCTCGGCCTGTTCCTTGACCAGGCCGGAGCCCGGCACGATCATCGCGCTGACCCGCGGATTGACCTTCTTGCCTTCGATCACCTTGGCGGCGGCGCGCAGATCCTCGATGCGGCCATTGGTGCAGGAGCCGATGAAGACGCGGTCAAGTTCGATATCGGTGATCCTGGTGCCCGGTGTCAGGCCCATATAGTCGAGTGCACGCTGCTTGGACGTGCGCTTGTTCTCATCGGTGATGTCGTCTGGGTTCGGCACGATGCCTTGAACCGAGACAACGTCTTCGGGCGAGGAGCCCCAGGAGACGATCGGCGGCAGCTTTGCCGCGTCGAGCACGACAACCTTGTCGAAATGCGCGCCTTCGTCGGACTGCAGCGTCTTCCAATAGGCGAGCGCGGCATCCCAGGCTTCGCCCTTGGGGGCGCGCGGCTTGTCCTTGACATAGGCGAAGGTGGTCTCGTCTGGCGCGATCAGGCCGGCGCGCGCGCCGGCTTCGATCGACATGTTGCAGATCGTCATGCGGCCTTCCATCGACAGCGCACGGATTGCCTCGCCGGCATATTCGATGACATAGCCGGTGCCGCCGGCTGTGCCGATCTCGCCGATGATGGCGAGGATGATGTCCTTGGCGGTGACGCCTTCCGGCAGTACGCCATCGACGCGCACCAGCATGTTCTTGGCCTTGCGCTGGATCAGCGTCTGCGTCGCCAGCACATGCTCGACTTCCGAGGTGCCGATGCCGTGCGCCAGCGCCCCGAACGCGCCATGCGTCGATGTATGGCTGTCGCCGCAGACGATGGTCATGCCGGGCAGCGTGAAGCCTTGCTCCGGACCGATGATGTGGACGATGCCCTGGCGGATATCCTTCTCGGAATAATATTCGATACCGAAATCCTTGGCGTTTTTGGCCAGCGCTTCGACCTGGATGCGGCTTTCCTCGTTCTTGATGCCGAACTTTCGCTCGGGCGAAGTCGACACGTTGTGGTCGACGACAGCCAGCGTCTTTTCCGGATGCCGAACCTTGCGGCCGGTCATGCGCAGGCCTTCGAAAGCCTGCGGGCTGGTGACTTCGTGGACGAGGTGGCGGTCGATATAGAGCAGGCAGGTGCCGTCGTCCTGGCGGTCGACGACATGGTCGTCGAAAATCTTGTCGTAGAGGGTGCGCGGTGCGCTCATGTGCGTAAATCCGTCGATTTAAAAAGGGAAAAGGACGCCGGTCGGCCCGGCGAAACAGCCTGGCGAGTCCGCCCTAGCGAAGTCGGCTGGTCAGCGCCCCGCAGACGCGTGCGGAAAATCGCGACGGCAGGCGTTTCCTGTCCTGCAGCACGAAACCTTTATAGGCCGGATCGCCAAAAAGCTCTTCCATGGCGCTGCTCATATCAATGTTTTGGCTTTTCAGCAATCGCGTCTGCCTTCGCAGGCGCTTCACAGCACCTCGAACACGAAGGTCTTCACCAGCGCGTCGGGCTCGGCGATCGCGTAGCAGCGGAACCACGGGCTCTCCTCGACCGGCCGCCATTTTTTCGCCTGCTCCAGTTCGCCAAACACGGCCTTGAACCCGCTGCTTTCAAACACCTGGTCACGGACCGTGAAGATGGCGTGGCCGCCCTTCCGGGTGATGCGCGCCAGCTCATGCAGGCCCGACGCTGGCGCGTGGCTGATGGTGAACACGCCGGTCGAGAAAAAGGCGCGGAAATAGCCGTCCGGCCAGGGCAATGGCCCGCCGAGCATCGCCTGTTTCAGCTCGCTGTAGGCCTGCCGGCCGCCGGCGATTTTCAGCATGTCCTGCGACAGGTCGAGCCCGGCAATGTCGTGGTAGCCGAGCGCCTTGAGCGACGGCCCCGACAGGCCGGTGCCGCAGCCAGCGTCGAGCAGCGGTCCTTCGCCCGGCGGCACGTAGCGCGCCACCCAGGCGGTGATCAGGAACGGCAGGAGATAGCCGAGCGCCGCGGTTTCGCCGTCATAGGTCGCGGCCCATTGCGCATAGGCCTTGGCGAGCGCCTCAGGCGTGTCGGCCGTGTAGACCGCTTCAAGCGCCGCATTGGCCTTGTCGATGATCATGGGTCCTCCCCGGTCGCGTCCGCTCGATGGTAGCGCCGTTTTCGCCTGCCTTCTATTCCCCATGCTGGTGGCGCAGCCGCTTCTCCAGCGCCCGCATGGCCAGCGACAGGCCAACGGTCAGGATGAGATAGATATAGGCGACGATCGAATAGGTTTCGAAGAAGCGGAACGAGCCGGCGGCGTAGATCTTGCCCATCTGGGTGATGTCGGCGACACCGAGCACCGAGACCAGCGAGGAATCCTTGACCATGGCGACGAAATCATTGCCGAGCGGCGGCAGGATGGTGCGGATCGCCTGCGGAAAGACGACCAGCCGGAAGCGCTGCGTGCGCGTCAGCCCGAGCGCCTTCGCCGCCTCGATCTGGCCTTTCTCGACCGCCTGGATGCCGGCGCGGAACACCTCCGAGATGAAGGCGGAATAGCCGATGGTCAGCGCCATGACGGCGCGCCATAAAAGCGAGACGTCGCGTACCAGCAGTTCACCGAAGAGGCCGGCGCTTTGCAGCGGCGCCGTCAGCGCGTTCCACGCCGCGACGAAGGCCGGCGCGCCGGCAAAGGCGATCCAGAACAACAGCACTAGCATCGGTACGCCGCGGATGATCTCGACGTAGAAGCGGGCGATCTGGCTGAGCCAGCGTGAGCCCGACAGGCCCATCAGCGCGACGCCGAGCCCGATCGCGCAAGCCAGCGCAAAAGCGACCACGGTGACGAAGACGGTGACGCCGATGCCCTTGGCGACGGTTACGAAGACCTGGGCATAGAGGTCGCTGGCAACGATGAAGACGGCGGCGGCCAAGGCGATCGCCACAGCCACGGCAAGCCACCACGGGAAGTCGGATTTGGCGGTGGCGAGAGGCGGCGACGGCATCAAGCGGTACCGGTGACAGAGTCACGAAGGCAGCGTTCTGTCACACCCCCCTCTGGCCTGCCGGCCATCTCCCCCTCAAGGGGGGAGATCGGCAGCTTTGACCTCGCCGCCCGTTCTGCAACACTGAAAATTAGCGAAAACCGATGCGAAATCCGATCTCCCCCCTTGCGGGGGAGATGGCCGGTAGGCCAGAGGGGGGTGTACGAGCGCAGAGTCAGCGCGAGTTCCCGCGCACAATCGTCATGAAATGCGCGCAACAAGCGGGCCTACTGCCCCATCTTGTAGTCGAGGAACCACTTCTTGTTGAGCGCGTCGAGCGTGCCGTCGGCCTTGAGCGCGGCGATCGCCGCGTTGACCGGCTTCACCAGGTCGGAGCCCTTAGGGAAGATGAAGCCGAAATCCTCGGTGCCGAGCGGCCCGCCGATCAGCTTCAGCCCGCCATTGGACGCATCGACATAGCCCTTGCCGGCAGTGCCGTCGGTGAGCACGACATCGACGTCGCCGGCCTTCAGCGCCTGCACCGTCGCGCCGAATGTCTCGAACAGCTTTATGCGCGGGTTCTGCTCATTGCCGTCGAGCACGCTGTAGACGGCGGTGTAGAACGGCGTGGTGCCGGCCTGCGCACCGATCAGCCCGTCCTTGAAGGCAGCGAACGTCTCGGCATCGGTGAAGCGTTTCTCGTCGCCGCGCACCAGCATGAACTGTTCCGAGCGCATATAGGGATCGGAGAAATCGACCTTCTGCTTGCGGTCGTCCTTGATGGTGATGCCGGTCATGCCGATGTTGTATTGGTTGTCGGAAACCGCCTGGATCATCGCGTCCCACGAGGTGTTCTGGTACTCGACCTTGAAGTTCAGCCGTTTGGCGATCTCGTTCATCGCGTCATATTCCCAACCGATCTGCTTACCGGTCTTGGCATCGATAAACTGCAGCGGCGGATAGGCGTTTTCGGTCACCACCACCACTTTCCTGCCGCCAAGATCGGGCAGCGCCTGCGCCAGGGCCGCGATGGGCACGAGAAGGCAAGCCAGCAGGCCGGCCAGCAGCAGTTTCGATTTGGTCATGACACGCTCCCCAAGAACTGAACCGCCTCGATCGACCGAGGCATGCAGGAAATCCGGCGCCGACTTTAGCTTTCCGCAGGCGCCTTGCAAGCCGCTCCGATGCGCCGCTCGGCACGAAAATGAGTTTCCAATGCTTTCACCGGCGGCATTACGGAACGATCCGTATCGATTGCGGACCGGCAAAATCTAATCCACCTCCCGAAACAAAAAGGCGGCCGAAGCCGCCTTTCCGAAACCATGGGTTTTAACGACGCCTTATTCGGCGGCAGCTGCTTCCGCGGCCTTGGCGGCCTCGTCGGCGGCCTTCTTCTCGGCGGCGTCCTGCGCGGCCTTCTCGGCGGCCAGCGCCTGGGCGGCGGCCACCTTCTCGGCCTCGATACGCGCCTTCTCGGCGTTCAGCGCATCGCGCTCTTCATCGTTGAGCTTGCGGGCGCGCACGCCGGTGTTTTCCGAAATACGGGCCGACTTGCCGCGACGGTCACGCAGATAGTACAGCTTGGCGCGACGCACCTTGCCACGACGCACGATCTCGACGCCCTCGACCATCGGCGAATAGACCGGGAACACACGCTCCACGCCTTCGCCGTAGGAGATCTTGCGGACGGTGAAATTTTCCTGGAAGCCGGCGCCGGCGCGGGCGATGACGACGCCCTCATAGGCCTGGACGCGGGTGCGAGTGCCTTCGGTCACACGGACCTGGACGCGCACGGTGTCGCCGGGCTGGAATTCGGGAAGCTTGCGCTTGGCTTCGATCTTGGCGGCCTGCTCGGCCTCGAGCTGACGGAGGATGTCCATCTCAATAATCCACTTCTTGTTCTTCCGACAGTCAGAGCGTCCGACACTCGCCTTGCAGTCGCATCGACCGCTCGGCTATGCCCTTCGTTCGAGAACTTCTGTTCGAGAACGTCGGGCAGGGGCGACTACACCGTCACTGTTGACGGGTCCGGGAGAATTTTCTTCCGGTTCGGCGCGCACATACAGCTATTTCGGCGCTTTGTCACGCCTTCGCTGGCTTTTTTTGGCGCTGCTTCTTTTTGGCTGGCGCCCCTGTGGCAATCCCGTGATCGCTTGTGGTCCAGGGGGTTGCGCCCGCGCGTCAAGCTTTCTAAGCCGGAAGATAAGCATTTTTCCTCCAGCGACGACACCCCTCATGCCAATCTTGGACGCGGTCCTGCTCTTTCTCGCCGGCTTTCTATCAGGCGCGGTCAACGCCGTTGCCGGCGGCGGCACGTTCCTAACCTTTGGCGCCATGACCCTGGCCGGCCTGCCGCCGATCGTCGCCAACGCGACATCGTCGGTGACGCAATTTCCTGGCTATATCACCTCGACGCTGGCCTATTGGCACGACATCAAGCATTTCTGGCGCGGCGCACTGCTGCTCAGCCTCATTTCGGCTCTCGGTGCGCTGTCTGGCGCGCTCATCCTTCTAGGCCTCGACAACCCGTCGTTCCGCGCCTTGGTGCCGTGGCTGCTGGTGGCGGCAACAGCGTTGTTCGCTGCCGGGCCATGGCTGAAGCCGGCGCCCAAGCCGGAGCATGAAGCCGCCGTGGGTTCGCTGGTCGGGTCGCTGGCGCAGTTCGCCACCGCCGTCTATGGCGGCTTCTTCGGCGCCGGCATGGGCGTCATGATGCTGGCGACGCTCGGTCTCACCCAGTCCGGCGATTATCATCGGCTGAACGCATTGAAGAACATGCTGGCCGTGGTCATCGCTGCGGTTGCCATCCTGGTCTTCGTCTCTGGCGGCGTCATCGCCTGGCTGCAGGCGATCATCATGATCCCGGGTGGCGCGCTCGGCGGCTACGCCGGCGTCTGGATCGCCAGGCGCGTGCCGCAGAACGCGGTACGCGGCTTCGTCATTGCCGTCGGCCTGTTCCTGGCCTTCTACTATTTCGATAAGGGCTGAGCGGCTAAAAGATCCGGCCGTCGCTCCTTCGTCAGCCTCTCCGCTTCGGCCCGCCGCCACGCCGCGATCTTGCTGTGATTGCCCGAAATCAACACTTCGGGAATCGGCCGGCCCTCGAATTCCTGCGGCCGTGTATAATGCGGATGTTCGAGCAGGCCGTTTTCAAAGCTCTCTTCCTCGCCTGATACCGCATTGCCCATCACGCCGGGCAGCAGGCGCACCACGGCGTCGAGCAGCACGAGTGCCGCCGGCTCGCCGCCGGACAGGATGAAATCGCCGATCGAGACTTCCTCGAGGCCTCGCGATTCGATGACCCGCTGGTCGACGCCTTCGAAGCGGCCGCAGACGATCACGGCACCCGGCCCGGCGGCGAGCTCACGCACACGGCGCTGTGTCAGCGGCTTGCCGCGAGGGCTCATCAGCAGGCGCGGACGTGGATCGCCTGCCGGCGAGGCATGGTCGATGGCGCTGGCCAGCACGTCTGCCCGCATCACCATGCCGGCGCCGCCGCCGGCCGGCGTGTCGTCCACGGTCCGGTGACGATCGCGGGCAAAGTCGCGGATCTGGATCGTTTGGAGCGACCAAATGCCGGTCTCGAGCGCGCGGCCGGCCAGCGACAGGCCAAGCGCGCCGGGAAACATCTCGGGATAGAGCGTCAGCACCGAAGCCGAAAAACTCACCGGTTGCCTCCGGCGTCCCTCGGCCCGCGCGGCCTCCCCTTGGGGTCGAAGCTGTCGCGCTCGGCAGACTCTCCGTCCTCGTCCTCGACCAACCCTGCCGCAGCCGGATCGATGCGGACAAAGCCGCCGGCGATCGACACTTCCGGAACAGCGGCCTGCGTGAACGGGATAAGCACGCCTTTGCGCCCCGCCAGCGTCACGTCGAGAATGTCGCCGCCGCCAAAATTATGCACGGCGACGACCTTGCCGATAATGGCACCGGTGTCGTCCTTGACCTCCAGCCCGACGAGATCGGCGTGGTAGAATTCGTCCTCTTCGCCCTCATCAGGCAACACCGAACGGTCGACGAACAATTCGGTGCCGGCAAGCGCCTCGGCGGCATTGCGATCGTTGACGCCTTTGAAGCGCACCACCACGACGGTGTTCGCAGGCCTGATGTCGACGATCTGGAAGGCGCGGCCATCCCTGGCGTAGAGCGGCCCGTAATCGGCCAGCGCCAGCGGGTCGCCGGTAAAGCTCTTGACGCGCAATTCGCCCTTGATGCCGTGCGCGGCACCGATTACGGCCATCTGGACGGGGTTTTGCGGTTTGCTCATCTGCGGAAAATCCTTTGCCTTGCTCTAGCCCCAGCCCATCGTCATTTCAATGATGCCGCTCTTCACCGCTTACTAACCCGCATGCCGGAAGATGGCGGGGAACTGGAAGAGCGCAATGCAGGAATTCCTCATACCGGCAAAACCCGATCTTCAGGCGGCGCGCGAGGCCTGGCTGAAGATGCTGGCGCGCGAACGCCGGCTGTCGCCCGAAACCGTCGAGGCCTATGAGCGCGACACGCGCCAGTTCCTGCATTTCCTGACCGGCCATTGCGGCGGCTCGCCTGGTATTTCAGACATCGCCGACCTGCGCCCGGCCGATCTGCGCGGCTTTCTCGCTGCCCGCCGTGCCGAGGGCGCCGGCGCCCGCACGCTCGGGCGCGGGCTGGCCGGCATCCGCTCGCTGCTGCGTTTCCTGGAACGGCGCGGCCTCGCCAATGCGGCAGGTGCGGCAGCCTTGCGCGCGCCGCGGCAGCCGAAATCGCTGCCCAAGCCGCTGACCGCAAGCGATGCAAAGCACGTCGTCTCGGTGGAAGGCCAGCTGGCGGAGGAGCCGTGGATTGCCGCCCGCAATGCCGCCGTGCTGACTCTGCTCTATGGGTCCGGCTTGCGGATCTCCGAGGCGCTCGGCCTGTCGGGCGCCGATCTGTCCTCACCTGGTGATACTGTGCTGCGCGTCACCGGCAAGGGCGGCAAGACGCGGCTGGTGCCGGTGCTGCCGGTGGCGCTGCGGGCGATTGCCGAATACCGCCGCCTCTGCCCCTGGCATCTCGATCCCAAGGGCCTGCTGTTTCGCGGTGCCCGCGGCGGCCCGCTCAACCCGGCGATCGTCCAGCGCGACATGGCCAAGCTGCGCTCGGCGCTCAACCTGCCCGACACGGCGACGCCGCATGCGCTGCGCCATTCCTTCGCCACGCATCTGCTTGGGCGCGGCGGCGACCTGCGCACCATCCAGGAGTTGCTCGGCCACGCCAGCCTGTCGACAACCCAGATATACACCGGCGTCGACACCGCGAGGCTGCTCGAGATTTACGAAGCAGCTCATCCTCGTGCGTGATGGATGCTTGAATCGGTGACGGTCTCGCAACAATTTTGATGCGTTGATTAACCGTTTTGCCGCTTTTTGCGCCTAGAAGCGCAGCATGAAACGCCTCATCGCCATCGCCGACCGCGCGACCCAAGTGTCGCTGAAGCTGCTCGTCGCGCTCAACGCCCTGTTTTTCCTCTCCTTCCTCATCATCGCGCTGCTCGCCGCGGGCAAGGCACGCGCCGAGGCCCCGGCCTGCACCGGTACCGATATGCTGAGCGCGCTGCAAAAGAACGACCCGGCTAGCTACCGCAAGATCGAGGCGGACGCGGCAGCAACACCGAACGGCAAAGGCTTGCTGTGGAAGCTCGAAAAATCGGGCGAGAAACCGTCCTTCCTGTTCGGCACCATGCACCTTACCGACCCGCGCGTCACCACGCTGCCGCCCGCCGCGCAGAAGGCATTTGATGCGGCTGGCACCGTCATCATCGAAACCACCGAAGTGCTCGATAAGCAGAAGATGATGGCAGCATTGCTGAAAGAGCCGGATCTGATGATGTTCACCGACGAGACGACGCTTTCGTCGCTGCTGTCGCCGGAGGACGCGGCGGTGGTCGACAAGGCGCTCGACGCGCGTGGCATCCCGCCAGCGACCGTCGCCAAGATGAAACCTTGGTTGCTGTCGGCGATGGTGGCGCTACCAGCATGCGAAGTCGCCCGCCAGGCTGGCGGCGCGCCGGTGCTCGACGTCAAGCTTGCCAAGGACGCCGAGGCTGCGGGCAAATCAGTCGAGGGACTGGAGACAATCGCCGACCAGCTGCGCGCCATGGCTTCGCTGCCGATCGCCTTTCACCTGAAGGGGCTGGTCGATACGCTGAAGCTTGGCGACAAGGTGAACGACGTCAACGAAACCATGATCGTGCTTTACCGCCGTGGCGACACTGGCATGTACGTACCGCTGTTTCGGGCTGTCGTCCCCGAACAGGTCGACGACCAATCGGGTTACGCCGAATTCGAGCAGACCATGATCACCAGCCGCAACAGGGTGATGGTTGATCGTGCAGCGCCGATCCTCGCCCACGGCAATGTCTTCATGGCGGTCGGCGCCATGCACCTTCCCGGAGCGCAAGGCTTGGTCGAGGGTTTCCGCAAGACCGGCTATACGGTGACTGCCGTCAACTGAACAACACGCCGGAGTTGCACACCGAATCATCGCCACGCCTGGGTCAACCCCTACTCGCGGCGCGACGGCGGACCAGCCGCGCTTCGTGTCAAGAAACTGAAAAAGGTTCGCTTTGGCTCGACCGAACCCATTTTGCGGTGGAAATGCATGCCTGCAAGCGATTCCGGATCAGAATTGCCCTGTTTTCGGCGTTTTCAACGCCTAATGTGAAACCGATTCAACGATTGTACGTTGATGGCTATTACTTGATGTTTTTCATCCACGGAGGACACTTTTATGGCGAACACACCCAATCCGAACGACCCATTCACCTCGCCGGGCTCCGCGCGGCCAAGCGGCGGCGGCAGCGGCTGGCTGATTGCCCTGGTCGTCGTTATCCTGGCAATTGTCGCCTATTATGTTTTTGGAAGACGTAGCGAGGCACCTGCGCCTGCCGAACCGCCCGCAGCCAGCACACCAGCTCCGGCCCCAGCGCCCGCCGAGCCGATGAAACCAGCCGAACCGGCTCCTGCGCCAGCTCCGGCAACACCCGCTCCGGCTCCCGCTCCGGCAGAGCCTGCACCCGCTCCGGCCCCTGCGCCAGCCCCGGCCCCGGCCCCGGCCCCGGCACCAGCACCAGCACCTGCCCCGGCTCAGTGATCAAACTGCTGATTTGATATAAGAACGGCCCGCTGAAAAGCGGGCCGTTTTGTTTTTGGGAGCAGCCGTCGAGGGCTTTGGACGTTTCAGCCAATCTCTAAGGTTTGCGATTCACCGCGTTTGCTCAGATATGGATCGGCTTGAAGAACGTCGCCAATGCCGCCTCCTTTACCGCTTCCGACATTGTCGGATGGGCGTGACAGGCGCGGGCCAGGTCTTCCGACGAGCCGCCAAATTCCATCAGCACGGCCGCCTCGTGGATCATCTCGCCGGCGCCGAAGCCGACGATGTGGACGCCGAGCACACGGTCGCTGGCCTTGTCGGCCAGGATTTTCACAAAGCCGTCGGTGTGCAGCATGGCGCGCGCCCGTCCATTGGCGCTGAAGGGGAATTTTCCGGCCTTGTAGTCGATGCCGGCCTTCTTCAATTCTTCTTCGGTCTTGCCGACCGAGGCGATTTCCGGCGTGGTGTAGACGACGCTCGGAATCACGTCGTAGTTCACATGTCCGGCCTGGCCGGCGATGGTTTCGGCCACCGCCACGCCCTCGTCCTCGGCCTTGTGTGCAAGCATCGGCCCGGCGATGACATCGCCGATGGCATAGATGCCTGGCACGTTGGTCCTGAGGTGGTCGTCGGTCTTGACCCGGCCGCGCTCATCGACGTCGACGCCGGTCTCCTTCAGCCCGAGAGCGTCCGAATAGGCCCGTCGGCCCGTCGCAATCAGCACCGCGTCCGCCTCGATCGTCTCGGCTGCTCCGCCCTTGACCGGCTCGAAGGTGACAATCGCTCCCTTCCTGGCCTTGGCGACGCCGGTCACCTTGGCGCCCAGCCTGAACTCAAATCCCTGCTTCGACAGCAGGCGCTGGAACTGCTTGGAGACCTCGCCATCCATGCCGCCCAGGATGGTGTCGAGGAACTCGACCACGGTGACCTTGGCGCCGAGCCGCGCCCAGACCGAGCCGAGCTCCAGACCGATGACACCACCGCCGACCACCGCCAGATGGCCCGGCACCTTGTCCAGCGACAGCGCGCCGGTCGACGAGATGATCACCTTCTCATCGAAATCGACCTTGACGCCGGGAATGCCGGCGACGTCGGAGCCGGTGGCGATGACGATGTTCTTGGTCTCGATCTCCTCGACCTTGCCGTCATCGGAGGTCACCGACACCTTGCCGGCCGCAACTACCTTGCCGGTGCCACGAAAACTGTCGATCTTATTCTTCTTGAACAGGAAGGCGACGCCATTGACGTTGGCCGTTACCGTCGCATCCTTGTGTGCCATCATCTTCCCAAGGTTGAGCTTGGGCGCGCCGATCTCGACGCCGAGCGCCTCGAAGGAATGGCCGGCCTCGGCAAACATCTCGGACGCATGCAGCAGCGCCTTCGACGGGATGCAGCCGATGTTGAGGCAGGTACCGCCGAAGGTCGGGTCCTTTTCGACCACCGCCGTCTTCAGACCGAGCTGCGCCGCCTTGATGGCGCAGACATAGCCGCCTGGTCCCGATCCGATGATAACGACATCATAGGCCATGATACTGTCCCTTTTGCTTTAGCGGCCGCCGCCGATTTCCAGATTGGCGCCTGTTGTGTAGGACGCCTCGTCCGACAGCAGCCACAGAATTGCGGCTGCGACTTCCTCGGCGGTGCCGACGCGCTGCATGGGCACCACCTTGCGCATTCTCTCGGCGCGATCCGGCTGACCGCCGGAGGCATGAATTTCGGTGTCGATGATGCCCGGGCTGACCGCGTTGACACGAATGCCTTCGCCGGCCACTTCGCGGGCAAGCCCGATGGTGAAGGAATCGAGCGCGCCCTTCGAGGCGGCGTAGTCGACATATTGACCCGGCCCGCCAAGCCTTGCCGCGATCGAAGAAACATTGGCGATGGCGCCACCCTTGCCGCCATGCCTGGTCGACATCCGCTTCACCGCCTCGCGGGCGCAAAGCATCGGCGCGATCACATTGATGCGCATCATGCGCTCCAGCCTTGCAGCGCTAAACTCGTCGACGCGCGCGCTCTGGTCGACCACGCCGGCATTGTTGACGAGCGCGTCGAGCCGACCGAAACGGGCATCGAGAGCCTCGAACATGGCCAATACGTCCGTCTCGCTGCCGACATCGGCCTTGATTGTGAAGGCTTCTCCGCCAGCAGCCTCGATGTCGGCGACCACCGTTTCGGCGGCTTTTGCATTCGACGCGTAATTGACCGCAATGCGATAGCCGGCCTTGGCGGCAAGCCTGCATGTGGCGGCCCCAATGCCGCGGCTGCCGCCGGTCACCAGCAGGATCTTTCCGCTCGCGCTCATTCCTGACATCCCTTCAGGGCAAAGACGTCCCAGGGCACCCTGGAAAAGCCGTTGGCGCCATAGGCCGCCGACATCTGCAACGACGCTCCCAAGTCAGGCAAGATCAGCTTCTTCGGCGCATCCTTTCCTTCGCCCGGCAGCAAGGCGATATTGCCCTGGTCGTCGGCAGTGTAGATGACGCCCTCCCACACGGTGCAGGCGGCGAGCTCGTCGCCGGTGACGTCGCCGGCCGGGCATTTGTACATCAGCGAGCCGTGCGGCCGCGCCACGCCCTCCGTCCACATGACGATGCCGTCGAGCACGACGCCGTTGTCGAGCACCATCTTGAAGGTATTGGTGACGGTAGCCGACTCCATGGTCGGCCTGAAATCGATCTCGGCGGCGTTCTCAGGATCGCCATAGACGGCCAGTTCGAGCGGGCAGGCGGCGAGGGCCGCGGAGACCGTCTGCACGCCGAGTGCGCAGATTGTGACAAACAAACCGGACCGGAAACGGCACGAACTCATCCGGCGGCGCAGATCCATGCTCCGGCCCACGTCGGCCGCCCCTAGAGGTCGAGCACCAGCCGCTCAGGATCCTCCAGGCTTTCCTTGACCCGCACCAGGAAGGTCACCGCTTCCTTGCCGTCGACAATGCGGTGGTCGTAGGACAGCGCCAGATACATCATCGGCCGGATGACGATCTGGCCGCCGACCACCACCGGCCGCTCCTGGATCTTATGCATACCCAGAATGCCGGACTGCGGCGCATTGAGGATCGGCGTCGACATCAGCGACCCGTAAACGCCACCGTTGGAAATCGTGAACGTGCCGCCTTGCATATCGGCGACGGAAAGCTTGCCGTCGCGCGCCGCAAGCCCCAGCCTGCCGATGTCCTTCTCGATTTCGGCGATGGACATCTGGTCGGCATTGCGCACAACCGGCACGACAAGGCCTTTCTCTGTACCGACGGCAACGCCGATATGAGCGTAGTTCTTGAAGATGATGTCGGTGCCGTCGATCTCGGCATTGACCGACGGGATCTCCTTCAGCGCATGGGTGACGGCCTTGGTGAAGAAGCCCATGAAGCCGAGCTTCACGCCGTGCTTCTTCTCGAACACGTCCTTGTATTTGCTCCTCAGCGCCATCACCGCGCTCATGTCGACCTCGTTGAAGGTGGTCAGCATGGCGGCGGTCGATTGCGCTTCCTTAAGGCGCCGCGCGATGGTCTGGCGCAGCTTGGTCATGCGCACGCGCTCCTCGCGCGACGCATCGTCGGCAGGGGACGACGCGCGCGCGGCTACGGGTGCCGGTACAGGCGCGGCCTTGGGCATTTCTGCCGGCTGCGACGGCGCGCCCCTGGCGATAAGGTCGAGCACGTCGCCTTTCAGCACCTGGCCGCGCTTGCCCGAGCCCGACACCTGGTCGACCGCGAGATTGTGCTCGGCCAGCAGCTTTGCCGCCGACGGCGCCGGCGGCATGGTGCGCGTCTCGATCGCGCCGGCGTCGCCGGCAATCTTGGCCGTCTCGGCCGCAGCCTGCTTGACGCTCGAGGCCGCAGTCGGAGCCGAGGCCTGCGACACCGCCTCCTGCTTCGTTGCCGGAGCGGCGGCGGCATTGGCTGCCGCGCCGGCGCCTGCCGAAATCGTGCCGAGCAGTGCGCCGACGCCGACCGTCTCGCCTTCCTTGACGGCGATCTCGGCGAGCGTGCCCGCGGCGGCGGCCGGCACTTCCACCGTCACCTTGTCGGTTTCGAGCTCGACGAGCGGCTCATCGGCGGCGATCGCGTCGCCGACCTTCTTGAACCACTTGCCGATGGTCGCCTCGGTGACGGATTCACCAAGTGTCGGGACGCGGATTTCGGTTGCCATTGTGCCTGTCCGTTTCTTTCGGTTCTGTTCTATTCACCAAGCGCGTCGTCGAGCAAGGCGGCAAGCTGGGCGAGATGCTTCGACATCAATCCGGTCGCCGGCGAGGCGGCGGCCGGCCGGCCGGTATAGCGCACCCGCTGATGCTTGGCGTCGATATGCGCCAGCACCCATTCGAGATACGGGTCGATGAACGACCAGGCGCCCATGTTCTTGGGCTCCTCCTGGCACCACACCATCTCGGCATTACGGAAGCGCGACAGTTCGGTGATCAGCGCCTTGGCCGGGAACGGATAGAGCTGCTCGACGCGCAACAAATAGATGTCGTTGATGCCGCGCTTCTCGCGCTCTTCGTAGAGGTCGTAATAGACCTTGCCCGAACAGAGCACGACACGGCGGATTTTCGAATCCTTGGTGAGCTTGATGGCCTGGCCTGACAGCAGCTGCGCGTCGTCCCACAACAGCCGGTGAAAGGCGCTTTCGCCCGACATTTCCGGCAGCGTCGACACCGCCCGCTTGTGGCGCAGCAGCGACTTCGGCGTCATCAGGATCAGCGGCTTACGGAAGTCCCGCTTCAATTGCCGGCGCAAGATGTGGAAGTAATTGGCCGGCGTCGTGACGTTGGCGACCTGCATGTTGTCTTCGGCGCAAAGCTGCAGGAAGCGCTCGAGCCGGGCCGACGAATGCTCGGGCCCCTGGCCTTCATAGCCATGCGGCAGCAGGCAGACGAGGCCCGACATTCTGAGCCATTTGCGCTCGCCCGACGAGATGAACTGGTCGAACACCACCTGGGCGCCGTTGGCGAAGTCGCCGAACTGCGCTTCCCACAGCGTCAGCGCCTTCGGCTCGGCCAGCGAGTAGCCATATTCGAAGCCGAGCACGGCCTCTTCCGACAGCATCGAGTTGATGACCTCGAAGCCGGCCTGCGCCGCCGACAGATTGTTGAGCGGTATATAGCGTGTCTCGTCGCGCTGGTCGTAGAGCACGGAATGCCGCTGCGAGAAGGTGCCGCGCTCCGAATCCTGTCCGGACAGCCGGATCGGATTGCCGTCGAGCAGGATGGCGCCGAAGGCCAGCGCCTCGGCCGTCGACCAGTCGATGCCTTCGCCGGACTCGATCGCCTGGCGGCGATTGTCGAGGAAGCGGATGATCGTCTTGTGCGCCTCGAAATCCTTCGGCACCTCGGTCAGTTTCTTGCCGATCTCCTTCAGCGTCTTGACCGGCACGGCGGTCTTGCCGCGCCGCTGTTCGTCCTGGTTGTCGGCCGAGCGCAAGCCGGACCAGGCGCCGTCCAGCCAGTCGGCCTTGTTCGGCTTGTAATGCTGGCCGACCTCGAATTCCTGCTCGAGATGCGCCCGCCAATCGGCCTTCATCTTTTCGAACTCGGCCTGGGTGATGTGGCCTTCGGAAATCAGCCGGTCGGCATAGATCTGCACCGTCGTCTTCTGGTTGCGGATCTTGCGATACATGATCGGCTGGGTGAAGGCGGGCTCGTCGCCCTCATTGTGGCCGAAGCGGCGGTAGCAGAACATGTCCACCACGACAGGCTTGTGGAACTTCATGCGGAATTCGATCGCCACCTTGGTGGCATGGACCACGGCTTCCGGATCGTCGCCGTTGACGTGGAAGATCGGCGCCTCGATCATCTTGGCCACGTCGGACGGATAGGGCGACGAACGCGAAAAGCGCGGGTTGGTGGTGAAGCCGATCTGGTTGTTGATGATGAAATGCAGCGTGCCGGCGACGCGGTGGCCGCGCAGGCCGGACAGGCCGAGGATTTCGGCAATCACGCCCTGGCCGGCGAAGGCGGCGTCGCCATGCAGCAGCAAGGGCAGCACCTTGGCACGCTCTTCCAGCGGCACGATCTCCTCGCGGCTGCGGCCGAACAGATAGTCCTGCTTGGCGCGCGCCTTGCCCATCACCACCGGATCGACGATTTCCAGATGCGAGGGATTGGCGGTCAGCGACAGATGCACCTTGTTGCCGTCGAACTCGCGATCCGACGAGGCACCGAGATGGTACTTCACGTCGCCCGAGCCTTCGACCTCGTCGGGCGCGGCCGAGCCGCCCTTGAACTCGTGGAAAATGGCGCGGTGCGGCTTGGCCATCACCTGTGACAGCACGTTCAGCCGGCCGCGATGCGCCATGCCGAGCACGATCTCCTTCATGCCGAGCTGGCCGCCGCGCTTGATGATCTGCTCCAGCGCCGGGATCAGCGACTCGCCGCCATCAAGGCCGAAGCGCTTGGTGCCCTTGTACTTGACGTCGATGAATTGCTCGAAGCCTTCCGCCTCGACCAGCTTCTGCAGGATCGCCTTCTTGCCAGCTGCGGTGAAGGAGATCTCCTTGTCGGTACCCTCGATGCGCGCCTGGATCCAGGCCTTCTCCTCGGGATCGGAAATATGCATGAATTCGACGCCGAGCGTCGAGCAATAGGTCCGGGTCAGGATATCGAGCATCTGCCGGATGGTGCCGAATTCCAGCCCGAGCACATTGTCGAGGAAGATCGGCCGGTCGTAGTCGGCTTCGGTGAAGCCGTAATTCTCCGGCGACAGCTCGTTATAATCCTCCAGCGGCTTGGCAATGCCAAGCGGATCGAGATTGGCGTGCAGGTGGCCGCGCATGCGGAAGGCGCGGATCATCATGATGGCGCGGACGGAATCGCGCGTCGCCTGATGCACGTCGGCGTCGGAAAGCGCTGCGCCGTTGCCGGCTGCCCTGTCCTTGACCTTCTTTTCGATGTGCTTTTCGACCAAGCCCCAATTGCCGTCCAGCGCCGAGACCAGCTCGCCATTGGCCTGCATCGGCCAGGAGGGCTTGGCCCAAGACGCGCCCTTGGCGTTCCTGCGCACGTCGCCGGCGTCATCCTTCAGCGCCGCGAAGAAATCCTGCCATTCGGGATCGACCGAAGCAGGATCGTCCTCATAGGCGGCATAAAGCGCGTCGATATAATCGGCATTGCCGCCATAGAGGAAAGAGGTAAGCGAAAACTGGTCGTTGGCCTGATCTTGTCTTGCCATTTTTGTCCGCGGAGCCGCGCTCCGTCTCCTTTTCAGAGCGAATAGAGAGTAGCGAATAGCGAGTAGGGATTTTCCCTGGTTCGCGCCGTTACTCTGTTCTTACCTATTCGCTATTCACTACTCGCTACTCACTAACCTTTGATCGCCTCGACCAGCGTCGTGCCGAGCCGGGCCGGCGATGGCGAAACCTTGATGCCGGCCGATTCCATCGCCGCGATCTTGTCTTCCGCACCGCCCTTGCCACCGGAGATGACCGCGCCCGCATGACCCATGGTGCGGCCGGCCGGCGCGGTGCGCCCGGCGATAAAGCCGGCCATCGGCTTGCTGCGGCCGCGCTTTGCCTCGTCCTTGAGGAACTGCGCGGCGTCTTCCTCGGCCGAACCGCCGATCTCACCGATCATGATGATCGACTTGGTCTCGTCGTCGGCGAGGAACATCTCCAGCACGTCGATGAACTCCGTGCCTTTGACCGGATCGCCGCCGATGCCGACGGCGGTGGTCTGGCCGAGGCCGACATTGGTGGTCTGGAACACCGCCTCATAGGTAAGCGTTCCCGAGCGCGAAACAACGCCGACCGAGCCCTTGCGGAAGATGTTGCCGGGCATGATGCCGATCTTGCATTCGTCGGGCGTCAGCACGCCGGGGCAGTTCGGCCCGATCAGCCGCGATGTCGAGCGGTCGAGCCTTGCCTTGACCTTGATCATGTCCATCACCGGTATACCCTCGGTGATGCAGACGATCAGCGGTATCTCGGCCTCGATCGCTTCCAGGATCGCTTCGGCCGCTCCTGCCGGCGGTACGTAGACGACCGAAGCGTTGGCGCCGGTCCTGGCCTTGCCTTCGGCAACGGTGGAGAAGATCGGCAGCGTCTCGCCCTTGGCGCCGGTCCAGGTCTCGCCGCCCTTCTTGGGGTGGATGCCGCCGACCATCTTTGTGCCGTGATAGGCGAGCGCCTGTTCAGTGTGGAACGTGCCGGTCTTGCCGGTCAGGCCCTGCACCAGCACCTTGGTGTTCTTGTCGACGAGAATGGACATGGTGGTCCTTTTTAAAAACCGTTGATCGGGGAAGGCCGCGCGCTCATGGTCACAACCGCTTCAGGTCGGCGACGGTGAGGTCGCTTTTGGCGTTGCCGGTGTTGAGCGTCGTCGCCGGCTCGAACATCAGCACGACAGGTTCCTCGCTCAGCGAGCGCGGCCGGTGCTCGACGGCGCGCGGCACGACGATGAACTCGCCGCTGCCAAGTTCCACCGTGCCGTCGCGGAAATCGATGGCGATGCGGCCGCGCAGCACCAGGAATGCTTCGTCCTCATCGTCGTGCGCGTGCCAGTCGAAGACCTCGCCGAACTTGGCGATCTTGACCTGGCTGTCATTCACGTCGCCGGCAATATGCGGATCGAAGACCTTCTTGATCTTCTGATCCGCCGCCTCGATGAGATTTATCTTGTGGGAAGGCACAGGCTCATTCCTTCACGCTGAGGACCGTCATCCTCGCTCGAAATTTGGCCGCGGGTCATTCCGGACTGACCCCATGATGCGGAGAATTAGACCCGAAACGAAAAACTCCTGTCAGCTTACCATCCAGCGGCTGGTCGCTTATCGTTCCGATAAAACGGCACTTTCCGTCTTTTTGAACCGAAGTCTCACATTCTTTGCTTACAAAGAGCCGCATCAAGGTTTGGTCCGGCAGATCATCAATAATTTGTTCTCTTGGTATTTCGACCAAACCTTGCGATCGGACATAGTTATCGAACTCTGATATCCGAGTCGTAGTCCCAAAAACCTCGCAAACATCTATCGCAGGACCACTTCCATCTCTTCTCGCAGACCTCAAGGTCACAAAAGGCTTAGACAGGTTTCCGGATTGGTCGCGATTGAGCGTTTTTATGCCGAAATCGTTGGAACGGATCGAAAACCCGTTCTCTAGAGCCAATTGCTCGCTTCTCATCAAATCACCATCAGACGCGATGCAAATTTTCCCATAGAGCACGACTGCATCCGAAATCTCTTCTGATTGCGATGGAACGGCCATGCAGCCGAACACAATTGCACACAGAGGCCGGGGAGAAATCATCGACTGCCTCAGCCCTTCACCGCCGCGACAATCTTCTTGGCTGCGTCATCGAGGTCATCGGCCGACACCACGTTCAGTCCGCTGTCGTTGATGATCTTCTTGCCGAGCTCGGCATTGGTGCCTTCCAGCCGCACCACCAGCGGCACTTGCAGGCCGACCTCCTTGACTGCTGCGATGACGCCCTCGGCGATAATGTCGCACTTCATGATGCCGCCGAAGATGTTGATCAGGATGCCTTTGACCGCCGGATCCTTGGTGATGATCTTGAACGCCGCCGTCACCTTTTCTTTCGACGCGCCGCCGCCGACATCGAGGAAGTTGGCGGGCTCGGCGCCGTAGAGCTTGATGATGTCCATCGTCGCCATGGCAAGGCCGGCGCCGTTGACCATGCAGCCGATATTGCCGTCGAGCGCGACATAGGCGAGGTCGTATTTCGACGCCTCGATCTCCTTCTCGTCCTCTTCGGTGGTGTCGCGCAATTCAAGCACGTCCGGGTGACGGAACAGCGCATTGTTGTCGAACGACACTTTTGCGTCGAGCACGCGCAGCCGGCCGCTCTTCATGACGATCAGCGGGTTGACCTCGAGCAGGCTCATGTCCTTCTCGACAAACGCCTTGTAGAGGATCGGAAACAGCGTGGAGCCGTCCTTGGCGGCGTCGCCGTCGAGCCTCAGTGCGGCGTTGAGCTTCTTCACATCGTCGGCCGTCACGCCCTTTTCCGGGTCGATGGCGACGGTAATGATCTTTTCCGGCGTGTCGTGGGCGACCGCCTCGATGTCCATGCCGCCCTCGGTCGAGACGACGAAGGCGACGCGCCCGACCGAGCGGTCGACCAGGATCGACAGATAGAGTTCGCGCTCGATGTCGGCGCCGTCCTCGATATAGAGCCGGTTGACCTGCTTGCCGGCCGGGCCGGTCTGCTTGGTGACCAGCGTGTGGCCGAGCATCTCCTTGGCGTTGGCGACGACCTCGGCCACCGACTTCGCCAGCCTGACGCCGCCCTTGGCATCGGGCCCGAGTTCCCTGAACTTGCCCTTGCCGCGGCCGCCGGCATGGATCTGGCTCTTGACCACATAGAGTGGGCCGGGCAGCGCCTTGGCGGCAGCTTCCGCCTCGCTCGCCTTGAACACCGGCACTCCCTCGGCCACCGGTGCGCTAAAGCCTTTCAGCAGCGCCTTGCCCTGATACTCATGGATGTTCATGCGCTATGTCTCCAGCTTGCTTGGCGGGCTTGGTTACCGGCTTACTTGGCCGCGAGATGTGGAGCGATCTTGACGCAGGCGTCGCACAGGCCCTGCACCGCCGCGACCGAATTGTCGAACATCTTCTGCTCGTTCTTAGTGAGCTCGATCTCGATGATCCGCTCGACGCCGCCGGCGCCGATCACCACGGGAACGCCGACATAGGTGTTCTTGACGCCATATTGGCCGGAGAGGTACGCCGCACAGGGCAGCACCCGCTTCTTGTCCTTGAGATAGGCTTCGGCCATGGCGATGGCCGAGGCGGCCGGCGCATAAAAGGCAGAGCCGGTCTTGAGCAGGCCGACGATCTCGGCGCCGCCGTCGCGGGTGCGCTGCACGATCTGGTCGAGCCGCTCCTTCGAGGTCCAGCCCATCTTGATGAGGTCGGGCAACGGGATGCCGGCAACCGTCGAATAGCGGATCATCGGCACCATGGAATCGCCATGGCCGCCGAGCACGAAGGCGGTGACGTCCTCGACCGAGACCTTGAATTCCTCGGCCAGGAAATAACGGAAGCGCGAACTGTCGAGCACGCCGGCCATGCCGACGACATGGCTCTTGGGCAGGCCGGAAAACTTCTGCAGCGCCCAGACCATGGCGTCGAGCGGATTGGTGATGCAGATGACGAAGGCTTTCGGCGCGTATTTCTTGAGGCCGGCGCCGACCTGCTCCATCACCTTCAGATTGATGCCCAGAAGATCGTCGCGGCTCATGCCGGGTTTGCGCGGCACGCCGGCGGTGACGATGCAGACGTCGGCGCCCTCGATGCCGGCATAGTCGTTGACGCCGGTCAGCCTGGAGTCGAACCCATCGACCGGCGACGACTGCGCGATGTCCAGCCCCTTGCCTTGCGGGATGCCTTCGGCGATATCGAACAGCACGACGTCGCCGAGATCCTTGAGGCCGACCATGTGGGCGAGGGTGCCGCCGATCATGCCCGAGCCGATGAGCGCTATCTTGTTGCGTGCCATGTCAGGATGTTTTCCCTTTGACTATGACGGCGCCCAAATCCTTGACGATTTGATGACGGCGTCGGAGGAAGAGGCCGGAATGCTGCGGAACCGCGAAATTCGCCGCACGCAATAGCCCCGGCCGCACAAAAATTCAAACGATTATTTTGCAGTGAATAATTTCAATCGGTTAGAAACAATGGGAATTACGTAAACGTCAAAATTCTGAAGCCGACTAGAGGAATTCTACACAATGGCACTGGAAATCAGAAGGCTGTTTCCTGGCGATGACGCTCTTTTGATGCGGGTTGCCGACGAAGTCTTCGACGAGCCGGTCAGGCCGGATCGGCTCTCCGCCTATCTCGCGGAGCCCGGTCATTTCATGGTCGTGGCCCTCGCCGGCGGCATCGTCGTTGGCCAATGCGCAGCCGTCGTCCACCGCCACCCTGACAAGGTGAGCGAACTCTACATAGACGAGGTCGGCGTCGCGCCGGCCTTTCAACGCCAGGGCATTGCGACGAGGATGCTCGACGCCATGTTCGCACTCGGTTGCGAGCATGGCTGTGAGGAGGCGTGGGTCGGCACCGAGCCGGACAATGTTGCTGCTCGCGCACTTTACGAGTCGCGAAAAGAGCCGCGTGGGCCGGCGGAGGGGTTCGTCATGTATATTTATCGGTTATAGGCGCCGGCGGCAGGGGCCTCTTCTGTACTATCCCTCACGCCTGAGCCTGCCGTGCCTCGGTCGATGATCCCTGCGCCCTGTGCCTCTCCGCCCAGTTCTCCAGCCAGTCGTGGCTCTGCATCTCGATCAGCCGCGATGCGGTGCGCTCGAACTCGAAGACTTCGTTGCCGCGCTTGGCCGTATAGAGCTGCGCCGGCGGTGCCGCGGCGCTCATCACCAGCCGTACATGATGATCGTAGAGCGTATCGACCAGCAGGATGAAGCGCTTGGCTTCGTTGCGCTTGCCTTCGCCGAGCACCGGCACCCGGTCGATGACGATGGTCGAGAAACGGCTGGCAATGGCAAGATAGTCGCGGGCCCCGAGCGGCCTCTCGCAGAGATCGGCGAACGAAAACCGCGCCGCCTCGCCGGCAGCACGCGGCACCACGACGTGTCGGCCCTTAACCGTCAGCATCGTCTCGGCCGTCGGCCTGCCATGCGTCATCACCGCCCACAGCTCGTCGAGCGCATGGTCGGCGGCGGCATCGGCCGGGGTGATGTAGACCGGCATGCGGCTGAGCTTGTCTAGGCGGTAATCCTTGTCGGCGTCCAGCGCCAGCACGTGCGCGTGGCGCTCCAGGATAGCGACAAACGGCAAAAACAACTGACGGTTCAGGCCGTCGCGGTAGAGATCCTGCGGCGCGACATTGGAGGTGGCGACCAGCACCACGCCATTGGCAAACAACGCCGAAAACAACCTGGACAGGATCATCGCATCGGCGATGTCGGTGACCGAAAACTCGTCGAAGCACAGCACCCAGGCTTCCTCGGCAAGCGCGCGCGCCACCGGCGGGATCGGGTCGTCCTCCTTGACCGTACCCTCTTTACGCGCCTGCCGGTGCTTCTGGATGCGGTCCTGCACGTCGGCCATGAAATCGTTGAAATGCACGCGGCGCTTGCGCCGCACCGGCAGCAGCTCGAAGAACATGTCCATCAGCATGGTCTTGCCGCGGCCGACGCCGCCATGGATATAGAGGCCCTTGACCGCCTCGTGCCCCTCGCGCTTGCGGGCGAACAACCACCCCAGCGCGCTTGATTTATGCGCCAGCCGCTTTGCCGATATCTCGTCGATCAGCCGGTCGAGCGCAGCGGCGATCCGCTCCTGCGCCGGATCGCGCCCGATGGCGCCCGTCTCGACCAGATGGTCATACCGCTGCTTGACGGTCGCATGGGTCTGGAGGCCGTCACGCAGATGCATCGGTCACGTCGTTCCGGAGCAATTCCAAGAAAAGGGTGTGGCGGTTTTCTGTCCGGAATTGCGTAACAATGGGGGCCGTTCTCTTACCTTGTAAGCGAGATCGGCAGGCCGTTGGAAGTCTGGCCGTCGAATTTCTCGCCGCCCGAGGAATAAAGCCGTGCCAGCGTGCCGCCATTCTCGTCATAGAGCGTCAGTTGCTTGCCGGCGACATTCCAGGATTTGATGCCGTCGATCGGCGCCGGGCAATGCAGCGGTCCGGCGCGGTAGCCCGACCCGAATTTGGTCTGCGGCGTCGCCACCTGACAGCTCTGGCCGGACACGCTTGCTTTCCACACACCAGCGACGCTTGAGGCGGTCAGGTCGGCCGCACCGGCCGGCGCCGTCCCGTCGGGCGGCAGCGAGGCGACCTGCGTGTTCTGCGGCGCAGTCGGAAATTTCGACGGGTCGGCCGCGCCGGGTGTCGCCGGTGGCGGCAACTGGTTTGCAGTCACCTTGCCGGCGGGCGCAGCTTCCAGCGGCGCCGGCTGCTGCTCGTCCATCGATGAGAACCGCGAGGTCGAACAGCCGCTCGCAACGAGCGCGGCCAGCGATACGGCCAGCAGGCCGGTTTTCGAAAATTTCATTCTTCAACCTCCGTCGGATCGGGCTGGGGAAGCCGTCCGCGCAATGTCCCCCTCACCAAGATGGAGAAGGTGGCGAAATTTCAACCCGATATGGTTAAAATACGGTTTGCGCCGCTAATGTTGCAATTTTGTCGCAAAATGCACATTGCCTGAATTGCGTCGCGCCTTGGCCTTTTGCCGGCACATCCGGTTGATGCGATGCGGCGCGCTGGCGTCAAATCCTTCGCGTTTCCTTGGCGTTCACCTCAAATGCTTGTGCGGGCCGGCTCCGGCATTATCTCTTGGCGATCAGCAAACTGCAGGGAGCCGATTTCTTGGTCGCGAGAAAGAGAGCCGCCAACCGCTATTACAGCGGGCCGCCCAGCGATCATTTCGACGGCACCTTGTTCTTCAATCCCGGCGGACGGCCGCCGGGTCGCTTTGCCGATCTGTTGAAGTGGCAACTGAGCCGCGAGCGCTCGAAATGGCCGACGGCGGATCCGAGCCCGTTTCCGCCGGCAAGACCGGTCGAGCGCATCGATGGTTCTGCGCTGCGCCTCACCATGGTCGGTCATTCCTCGCTGCTCGTCCAGACAGCAGGCCTGAACATCCTGACCGATCCGGTCTGGTCGCGGCGTGTCTCGCCGCTCTCCTTCGCCGGGCCGAAACGCGTCAATCCGCCGGGCATCGCCTTTTCGCATTTGCCGCCGATCGACCTCGTGCTGGTCAGCCACAACCATTACGACCATCTCGACCTCGCCACGCTGAAGCGCCTGAAGGCAAGACACGACCCGCTGCTGCTGACGCCGCTCGGCAACGACACAATCATCGGCGCCGCCGTGCCCGGTATGCGGCTTTCCGCGCATGACTGGGGCGACCGGGTCGATATCGGCGATGGCGTCGCCGTCCATGTCGAGCCGGTGCATCACTGGTCGGCCCGCGGTACCCGCGACCGGCGCATGGCGCTGTGGGCGGGTTTCGTCGTCGAGACATCCGACGCAAAGATCTATTTCGCCGGCGACACCGGCTTCCACGGCGGCATCAATTACCGGCTGATGGCGCAAAAGCACGGCGGCTTCCGCCTCGCCATCCTGCCGATCGGCGCCTACGAGCCGCGCTGGTTCATGGCGCCTCATCACCAGGATCCGGAAGAGGCGGTGCAAGGCATGCTTTTGTGCAACGCCGCCTATGCCGCCGGCTGTCACTGGGGCACGTTCCGGCTCACCAACGAGCCGATCGAGGAGCCGCCCAGAAAGCTCGGCGAAGCGCTCGATGCTGCCGGCCTGCCGCGGCAACGTTTTCGCGCCCTGCGGCCGGGCGAAGTATGGGACGTACCGGAGGTTTAGCGCGGCGGAACCTGAGGCATCACATAGACGTTTGTAGGTTGTTCAAACCTGTCGGTTGCGAGGTGCCTCTTATGATCAGGTGGATTATCATTCTTTTGATTATCGCGGCCGCGGCGAGCCTGCTCGGCATGCCGGCACTGGCCGGAGCCGCCGCCACCGGCGCGCGCATCCTCATCGGCATCGTGCTGATCATCTTCCTGCTGATCGTGCTTGGCGTCTTCGCGGTGACGTGAAAATCACGCCGCGCTGGTAATTTCTGCCGCTATCCGCCATATAGGCGCCAAACCGGCAAGAGACCTTTCGATCGATGGCAAGCGCGGCCCCTTTCGCCAAGATGAACGGCATCGGCAACGAAATCATCGTTGCCGATATGCGTGGCCGTGCCGATCGCGTGACGTCTGCAGCAGCCGTCGCCCTCAATGCCGACACGTCGACCCGGTTCGACCAGATCATGGCGATCCACGACGCCAGGACGCCGGGCACCGCCTTTTTCATCGATATCTTGAATTCCGACGGGACCAGCGCGCAAGCTTGCGGCAATGGCATGCGCTGTGTCGTCCAAGCGCTCGCCGCCGAGACCGGCCAGAAGACATTTGCCTTTGAAACAGTCGCCGGCATCCTAAACGCCGAGGAACATGCCGACGGAATGATCTCGGTCGACATGGGCAGGCCGCGCTTTGGCTGGCAGGACATCCCGCTGGCCGAGGAATTCCGCGACACCCGCATGATCGAGCTGCAGATCGGCCCGATCGATGCCCCGGTGCTGCATTCGCCGTCGGTCGTCTCGATGGGCAATCCGCACGCTATCTTCTGGGTCGACCGCGACGTCTGGTCCTACGAGCTCGAGCGCTTCGGCCCGCTGCTCGAAAACCACCCGATCTTCCCCGAGCGCGCCAACATCACCATCGCGCAGGTGACTTCGCCGGAGACCATGATCATCCGCACCTGGGAGCGCGGCGCCGGCCTGACCAGGGCCTGCGGCTCGGCCGCTTGCGCCGCCGTGGTCGCCGCGGCCCGCACCCGGCGCACCGGCCGCAGCGTCACGCTGATGACGCCCGGCGGCGGCTCGCTGCATGTTCTGTGGCGCGACGACGACCACGTCATCCTCACCGGTGCCGCCGAATGGGAATTTTCCGGCAGCTTCGATCCGGCGACCGGGGCCTGGGCGCGCGACACCGAAAGCGCCGCCTGATGGCTCCTCTTGGCAACAAGGGTATCGAGGTCGTCACCTTCGGTTGCCGGCTGAACACCTATGAATCCGAGGTGATGCGGCGTGAAGCCGAAAGTGCGGGCCTCGGCGGCCTCGAAGGCGGCGCCATCATCTTCAACACCTGCGCCGTCACCGGCGAGGCTGTACGCCAAGCCAAGCAGTCGATCAGAAAAGCCCGCCGTGAGAACCCGGCCGCCCGCATCATCGTCACCGGCTGCGCCGCGCAGACCGGCCCGCAGGATTTCGTCGCCATGGACGAGGTCGACCTCGTCCTCGGCAATGAGGAAAAGCTGAAGGCGCATTCCTATCGCGCGCTGCCCGATTTCGGCATCAACGACACCGAAAAGGCGCGCGTCAACGATATTTTTTCGGTGCGCGAGACGGCCGCCCACATGGTCGACGCCATCGAGGGCCGGGCACGCGCTTTTGTCCAGGTGCAGAACGGCTGCGACCACCGCTGCACCTTCTGCATCATTCCCTACGGTCGCGGCAATTCGCGCTCGGTGCCGATGGGCGCCGTGGTCGAGCAGGTCAAGCGACTCGTCGGCAATGGTTATGCCGAGATCGTGCTGACCGGCGTCGACATGACCAGTTTCGGCGCCGACCTGCCGGGCGCGCCGAAGCTTGGCAAATTGGTCAAGACCATCCTGAAGCAGGTGCCCGACGTGAAACGCCTGCGGCTTTCCTCCATCGACTCGATCGAGGCCGACGACGATCTGCTGGACGCCATCGCCACCGAGCCCAGGCTGATGCCGCATCTGCATCTGTCGTTGCAATCGGGTGACGACATGATCCTGAAGCGGATGAAGCGCCGGCACAACCGCGACCAGTCGATCCGCTTTTGCGAGGATGTGCGCAAACTGCGCCCCGGTATCGTTTTCGGCGCAGACATCATCGCCGGCTTCCCGACCGAGACGGACGCCATGTTCGAAAACTCGCTGGAGATCGTCGAGGAATGCGGCCTGACGCATCTTCATGTCTTCCCGTTTTCGCCGCGCGAAGGCACGCCCGCCGCGCGCATGCCGCAGCTCCGCCGCGACGTCGTCAAGCAACGCGCGGCACGCCTGCGCACCGCCGGCGAGGCCGCCTATCGCCGCCATCTTGCCTCGCTCGCCGGAACGCATCAATCGATCCTGGTCGAGCGTGACGGCCTTGGCCGCACCGAGGGGTTTACGCTGGCCGTGTTGTCGGCGGGCGCGCCTGGCGACATCGTCGAGGCTGATATCGCCGGCCATGACGGTATCAGACTGATCGCCGCGCCGCTTGCCGCCCGCGCCGTCTGAGAGCGCAAGACATGGCTGGTTTTTTCAAGAAGATATTTTCGTTCGGCAAGAAGGAAGTGGTCGAGGAGCGGCCCGACGAGACCGCACCGCTGCCGCCGATCAAATGGGACGAACTGGAGGCGCTGAAGCCGGCCGCCGAGCAGACCGTTCCGGAGTTTTTGAAACGCGAAGAGCCTCGCCCCGATGCCGAAGCCGTACCGCCGGTCGAGGCGGAAGCACCCGCGCCGCAGCCGGCGCCTGTTGAAGAGGCCGAGCCCGAACCTGCGCCGACCCTTCCGCCCGAGCCGGACATCCAGCCAGAACCCGCTCCGGTCGAGGAGCCAGAGGCGCCTGCCGAACAGACGGCGTCAGACGCCGCTCCCGTCGTTCCCGAGCCAGCCCCGGAGCCAGAGCCGGAGGAAATTCCTGAGCCAGAGCCGACGCAGCCAGAAATCGTCCAGACTGAGCCTCCGCCATCCGAACGTGGCGCTGCCCCTCATCCGCCTGCCGGCACCTTCTCCCCGTATAGTGACGGGGAGAAGGGTGCTGATCGTCACGCCGAGGCTCGTTTTGAAAGCGGCAAAGAAAAAGCTCCGGCGCTGACGCCCCCCTCTCCCCGTCCTTTAGGGGGAGAGGGTAAGGGTGAGGGGCAGCGCCAACCTGCGCAAGACGCGGCACCCGCTGCCGAAATCACGCCACCAGCACCCGAAGCGCCGCCGCCGGCCGAAATCCCGCCGCCGATCCGCCAGCCAGCGCCCGTCGAGACGAAGCCGCCGCTCGCCGAGATCGCGCCCGAGCCGGAGGCCGTCCCGCAACCATCGCCGGAGCCAAAGCCCGCCCCCGGCAAAGTCACCGTAACCAAGAAGGTCGAGCAGAAAGCCGAGCCGCAGAAGGCGCCCGAACCGGCGCCGAGGCGCTCCTGGTTCCAGCGCATGCGAGACGGGCTTGCGCGCTCCTCCCGGGAGTTGTCGGGCAACATCGCCGGCGTCTTCACCAAGCGGAAACTCGACGAGGACACGCTGCAGGACCTGGAGGACGTGCTGATCCGCGCCGATCTCGGCATGGAGACGGCTTTGCGCGTAACCGATGCACTCTCCGCCAGCCGCTACGGCAAGGACGTCTCCGATACCGAAGTCCGCGCCATCATGGCGGCCGAGGTGGAGAAGGTGCTGTCCCATGTCGCCATGCCGCTGGAACTCGACCTCAGCCATAAGCCGCATGTCATCCTGGTGGTCGGCGTCAACGGCACCGGGAAAACAACGACTATCGGCAAGCTCGCCGCAAAGCTCACCGATGGCGGCCTCTCGGTGATGCTCGCCGCCGGCGATACTTTCCGCGCAGCCGCCATCGAGCAGCTGAAGATCTGGGGCGAGCGCACCAACTCGCCAGTCATTGCCTCGAAGCTCGGCGCCGACGCCGCTGGCCTCGCCTATGACGCATTCGAGCGGGCGAAGGAGGCCGGCTCCGACGTGCTGATCATCGACACCGCCGGGCGGCTGCAGAACAAGACCGAACTGATGGCGGAACTGGAAAAGATCGTCCGCGTACTGGGCAAGCTCGATCCGGAAGCGCCGCACACGGTGCTGCAGACGGTCGATGCCACCACCGGCCAGAACGCGCTCAACCAGGTCGAGATCTTCCGCAATGTCGCCGGCGTCAACGGCCTGGTGATGACCAAGCTGGACGGCACGGCGCGCGGCGGTATTCTGGTGGCGATCGCGGCAAAGCACAAATTGCCGGTCTATTTCATCGGCGTCGGCGAACAGGTCGACGACCTCGAACCCTTTTCCGCAAGCGAATTCGCCAGGGCGATCGCTGGCGTGGCTTGACGAGCATGATCCCAATAAGGTGCAGGCTTTTTGGATTGAATCATGCGTAAGAAGGACCTTATGAGCCCACCCATTCTCGAACGCGACCCATCCGACCCGCAAAAGCAGAAGAAGGAAGCCGTCAATCCGCTGCTCAAGCTGGTGCTGGAGCTTGGCCCGCTGATGGTATTCTTCTTCGCCAATGCGCGCGGCGCATGGCTGGTGCAGAAATTCCCGGCGCTGGGCGAGTTCGGCGGACCGATCTTCGTCGCCACCGGCCTGTTCATGGCCGCGACCGCGGTCGCGCTGATCGCCTCCTGGCTGCTCACCCGTACCTTGCCGATCATGCCGATGGTGTCGGGCGTCGTCGTCTTCATCTTCGGTGCGCTGACGCTCTACCTGCAGGACGATATCTTCATCAAGATGAAGCCGACCATCGTCAACACGCTGTTCGGCGGCGTGCTGCTCGGCGGCCTGTTCTTCGGCAAATCGCTGCTCGGCTATGTCTTCGAATCGGCCTTCAATCTCGACGCCGAGGGTTGGCGCAAGCTCACCTTCCGCTGGGGCCTGTTCTTCCTGTTCCTAGCCCTTGTCAACGAAGCGGTCTGGCGGAATTTTTCCACCGATACATGGGTTACCTTCAAGGTCTGGGGCATCATGCCGATCACGCTTCTGTTCACCTTCAGCCAGATGCCGCTGATCCTGCGCCATTCGCTCGAGGACAAGACCGAGAAAGCGGGAAAGGCCAGCAAGTAGCAATTCCAGGAAAAGGTGTGTGCTGCGGTTTCCCTGGGGAATTGCGTCAGAATAGGAGGGGACGAGGATGGAATTCATCATCACGCGCGACGAGCTGAGGACGATCTACAAGACGCCTCGGCCGACCGACGGCTCGATCCGCAAGGAATTGAAGACATTGGACGGCCACTGCCGTTCCTTCATCGGCAAGAGCCCGTTCGTGCTGATCGGCTCGTCCGACGGCGCCGGCAATGCCGATGTGACGCCCAAGGGCGACAGGCCGGGCTTTGTGGCAGTGCTCGACGAGAAGACCATCGCCATCCCCGACCGGCCGGGCAACAACCGGCTCGACACGCTGGAGAACATCCTTCTCAATCCCTCGGTCGGGCTGCTCTTCCTCATTCCCGGCATGAACGAAACGCTGCGTGTCAACGGCGATGCCCGCATCACCGTCGATGCGGCATTGCGCGAGCGACTGGCGGTCGACTGCAAGGCACCGCAAAGCGTGGTCGTGGTGACGGTCAAGGCTGCCTACATGCATTGTGCCAAGGCCTTCATGCGCTCCGAACTGTGGAAGCCCGAAACCTGGTACGACCGCGCGACGCTGCCGACGCTCGGCCAGATCCTGCGCGACCAGCTGGCGCTTGCCGAAACGGCGGAGGCCACCGACCGCTGGCTTGACGAGGATTACAAGCAGACCATGTGGTAGCGTGCCCAGCAACGAATCGCCGAGCCGGTCCCTTTGCTGAACATTCTCGCCATTTCCGGCAGCCTGCGCGCCGCCTCGACCAATTCGGCCCTGGTCGCGGCCCTCACGCAAAACGCGCCGCCGGACTGTCACGTCTCCGTCTATGACGGGCTTGGTCGGCTACCGATCTTCAACCCCGACGACGAAGGCGAGCGGACGCCGCCGCAAGCAGCGGCGCTGATCGATGCGGTCACCGCCGCTGACGGCGTCATCGTCTCCTGCCCGGAATACGCACACGGCGTGCCAGGCGGCCTGAAGAACGCGCTCGACTGGCTGGTGTCGCGCGATGCCGCCGTCGGCAAGCCAGCCACGCTGGTGCATGCCTCGCCGCGCTCGCTGTTTGCCCGCGCCGCACTGGTCGAGGTCATGTGGACAATGTCTTTCGCGCTCTATGAGGAAGCAGCGCTCGAAATCGCGCTGCTCGGCAAGAGGCGGCCGGAGGTGGAGAAAATCCTGGCGGAACCGGAAAACCGGCTGGCGATGCGCGGCGCCGTTTCGGATTTCGCCGAGTTCATCCGCGCTGGCTGAGCGGCGCTCAACCCTTGTCTCTCCGCGTCTCGACGTCGGTTTCGCCGACGAACCAGTCGCGTGCAGCGACCTCCTCGAAGACCACCCAGACATCGTTGTTGGTCAGGCCGGTGACGCCCGTTATGGCCGCTGTCACCTGGGCGGCGATCGCGGCCTTTTTGCCGGCCGGGTCATCGGCAATCACCTCCTTGACCAGGCGGATGTTCACGAATGGCATGGGTCCCTCCCTTGGATATGCTTGGCGTCCGCTCAGTAGGTTTTGGCGCCGTTGACCATGAGCCGGACCATGTAGAGCGAGGTCGTGCCGGCGATATAGAGGCAGTTCAGCTTGTTGCCGCCGAACACGCAATTGGCAACGACTTCCGGTACCTTCACCTTGCCGATCAGCGTCCCGTCTGGATCGTAGCAGTGGATGCCGTCGGCGGCGCTGGTCCAGATGCGGCCGTCCGCATCCAGCCTGAAGCCGTCGAACAGGCCGGCGGTGCAGTCGGCAAAGACCTTTCCGCCTGAGACCGTCTTGCCGTCCTGGCCGACATTGAACACCCGGATGTGCGCCGGGTTTTGCGCACCATGCGTGCGGCCGGTGTCGGCGACATAGAGTTGGCGCTCGTCGAGCGAGAAGGCGAGTCCGTTGGGTCTGACCATGTCGGTGATCACCGCATCGGTCTCGCCGGTGCTGGGATCGACCCGATAGACATGGCAGGCGCCGATCTCGCTTTCGGCCTTGTCGCCCTCGTAATCGGTATCGATGCCGTAGCTCGGATCGGTGAACCAGATCGAGCCATCGGACTTGACCACCGCGTCATTGGGCGAGTTCAGCCGCTTGCCGCGCCATTTGTCGGTGATGATGATGACCGAGCCGTCATGCTCGGTGCGGCTGACGCGGCGGCCGGAATGCTCGCAAGTAACCAGCCGGCCTTGCCGGTCGACGGTGTTGCCGTTGGAATTGCCCGACGGCTGACGGAACACGCTAACACTGCCGTCGGTCTCGTCGTAACGCAGCATGCGATTGTTCGGGATGTCGGACCAGACCACATAACGCCCGGCTGCAAACCAGGCCGGTCCTTCCGCCCATCGGCAGCCGGTAAACAGCCTGTCGACCTGTGCATTGCCATTGAACAGCCGCGAAAAGCGCGGATCGAGAACTTCGTAGAATTCGCTGGCCATGGTTCCTCCCGGTAGCAGTCGCTTGGCGAGGCGCGATCAAGCCAGCCTGCGATCGATATGGCAAGATCGATGATGCGTCAGAAGCATTGTGGAAGCGAATGCTGGCCCGGACGGCAGGTCACATCCGGTTAACCGGCTATGCGCCCAGCGCAATGGTGCATTGCAACATCTTATTTTTGCAACGCACCATAACTATGTCATGCTTCGTATCGATCAAGGGAGGAACAACTGGCCGCAAATGCGGCGCAAAAGGAGACTCGCTATGATCATCGACAGCCTCATGAGCCGCGCTCGCGCCGGCATCGCCAAGCGCCGGCATTACAACCGCCTCGTCGCCGAAATCGACAGCTTCACCAGCCGCGACCTCGCCGACATGCGCGCCGACCGCTCAGAAATGCTCTACCAGGTCCACAAGCAGATCTACGGCTGAGTCTTCGGTCGACCTATCACAAACGGCGGGCAATCAGCCCGGCACGGCCAGCGCCTTCTCGATCTCCGGCAGCAGCAGCGTCTGCGCCGAGTCCGGCGTCAGCGGCCCGACATGCTTGTAGGCGATCTTGCCATCCTTGCCGATGACGAAGGTCTCCGGCACGCCGTAGACACCCCAGTCGATCGCCGTGCGGCCGGCCTGGTCGACGCCGATCGCCTGGAACGGATTGCCGAGATCGCCAAGGAACCGACGGGCGTTTTCCGGCTGGTCCTTGTAGTTCAACGCTGCCATCACGAAGCGTCTGTCCTGCGACAGCGCCAGCAGCACCGGGTGCTCTTCGCGGCACGGCGCGCACCACGACGCGAAGACGTTGACCAGCGTCACCTTGCCGGCGAACTGTTTTGAATCGAGGCCCGGCAAATTGGTGCCCTCGAGCGCCGGCAGGTTGGTCTGCGGCGCCGGCAGGCCGATCAGCGCCGACGGCACTTCCGACACGTCGCGCCCGGACAAGAGCTGCGCCAGGAACAATCCCGCCAGCCCGAGAAAGACCAGCAGCGGCAGCAGCACGATCAGGCGGCGGCGCGCCGGTGTTTCCGTTTCCGTGCTCATGACTTGACTGCCCTATCGGAGCGCCGGCGCACGCCGGATGCTTCCAGCTCGGCGAGTTCTCGCTTGCGGCCGCGCTGGTCCAGCAGGATCCAGCCGATCAGCCCGCCCAGCACCACGGCCGTGATCGCATAGGCGGCGGCGACATAAAGCGCGTGTACGCTCATGCTTTTCGCTCCGCGGCGCTTTCCAAACCGTCCGTCTCGCCTTGTTCCGACATGTCTTCTCTTAACGCCGCGCCATCGGCTCCGCAATTGTTCGCCGCGCCGCAGGGATGAGCTGAAGCCAACATCAATCTGTTCCGTGCCGCAGCGCTAGCGCCGCCGCCACCGGCCCGAGCACGGCAAGGAACAGGGTCAGCGCGGCAAGAATGAGGAAGGGCTGCAGGAACGGATCGGGGTCAGCTACCGCGCCATAGCTTGCCGATACGCCGAAGATCAGCACGGGAATGGTCAGCGGCAGTACCAGCACCGAGATCAGCAGCCCGCCGCGCGGCAACGCTACCGCCACCGCAGCACCGGCGGCACCGATGAAGGTAATAGCCGGCGTGCCGACCAGCAGCGTCAGCGCCGTGGCGCCGATGCCGGCCGGCTCCATATTCATGAACAGGCCGAGCAGGGGAGCGGCGACGACCAGCGGCAGCACGCTTCCCGCCCAATGCGCCAGGCATTTCGTCAGCACGGTCAAGGCCAGCATTTGCCGGTCGTTGCCAAGCACCAGAAGATCGAGAGAGCCGTCTTCCCGATCAGCCTGGAACAGCCGGTCGAGGCCGAGCAGGCAGGCAAGCAAGGCGGCAATCCACAGGATCGCCGGGCCGATGCGGGCCAGCAGCCTCAGGTCGGGACCGACGCCGAAGGGGATGGTCGCGATGACGGCGAGAAAGAAAATCACTCCAGTCAGCGCTCCGCCGCCGGCGCGGATGCTCAGGCGGATGTCGCGCAGGAAGAGGGACCACATTATGGTTTGGTCCCGATGCAGGCGTGAAGGCCAAGCAAAGGATGGAGTTCCGTCGCAGGACGGAGGGCGGCGCCGTAGAGCACCAACATCAAACGGCCTCGCCCATCACCAGCCCTTGTGCCCGCTCGATCCCCAGCGGCAAATGCGTCGCCGCGACCACGATCCCGCCACTCTCGAGGTGCTTCTCCATCAATTCGCCGACTCTCTCCTCCGAAGCCTTGTCCAGTCCTGCGGTCGGCTCATCAAGCAGCCACAATGGCCGATGGCTGACCAGCAGTTTTGCGATCGCCGCGCGCCGGCGCTGCCCGGTCGAGAGATAGCCGAACGGCAGATGGCCGATGCGGCCCAGGCCGACGGTTTCCAGCGCCTCCTCGACACCCGCAGAACCCGCGCCCGAAAAATCGCGCCAAAAGCACAGATTCTCCTTAACGCTCAGCGCCGTCTTCATCGCGTTGAGGTGGCCGAGATAGTGACAGGCCGAGGCGGCCGACGGAAAGTCTTCGCCACCACCTTCGAACCGCACACGGCCTGCCGCCACCGGCAACAGACCAGCGACGATCCTGAGCAGCGTCGATTTGCCGGCGCCGTTCGCCCCGGTGACGACCAGCGCCTGGCCATCCCCCAGCGCGAATTCGATGCCGGAAAATACCGTCTCGCCGCCGCGTTCGCCGCCCAGATTTTCGGCGATCAGCCGCATCCGTTCCCCTTCGCCGAAAAGTTCAAGTGCGGCTTCGGTGCGCCGCAGCAAAAATGGCGATTCCGTGTCTAGAACTATTCCAGAAAATTCTCTATATCCGCATCATCCGTGCCAGCGGTCGGCACGGGAACCGAATTTGCGCCGAACCAGCGCGCGTGCCGCCTTGAACGGCCCGGACGCTTGGGAACGGACAGCGGAAATGGCCGTACCCGCACCTTTGCGCGTGATTTGCATGCCCACTGGCGTCCGTTCCCTCCCGGCAACCGACAGTTAGGGATCGCACGTGTCCAAATCACTCGACAGCTTCAATTGCCGCCGCACGCTGACCGCCAGCGGCACCGAGTACATCTACTATGACCTTGTCGAGGCCGAAAAGAACGGCCTCACAGGCATTGCCCAATTGCCTTATTCGATGAAGGTGCTGCTGGAGAACCTGCTGCGCAACGAGGACGGCCGTTCCGTTACCAGGGAGAGCATCCAGGCGGTCGCCGGCTGGCTGACCGACCGAGGCACTGCCGGCGTCGAGATCGCCTATCGCCCGGCCCGCGTTCTGATGCAGGATTTCACCGGCGTTCCGGCTGTGGTCGACCTTGCCGCCATGCGCGACGCCATGGCCTCGCTCGGCGGCGACCCGCAAAAGATCAATCCGCTGGTGCCGGTCGATCTGGTCATCGACCATTCGGTCATCGTCGACGAATTCGGTACGCCGCTGGCTTTCGCCCGCAATGTCGAGCTTGAATATGAGCGCAACGAGGAACGCTACAAATTCCTGAAATGGGGCCAGCAGGCGTTCCGCAATTTCCGCGTGGTGCCGCCCGGCACCGGCATCTGCCATCAGGTCAATCTCGAGTACCTCGGCCAGGTGGTGTGGACCAACAGCGAAGACGGCGAGACCACCGCCTATCCCGACACCTGCGTCGGCACCGATTCGCACACCACCATGATCAACGGTCTTGGCGTGCTCGGCTGGGGCGTCGGCGGCATCGAGGCGGAGGCCGCGATGCTCGGCCAGCCGGTTTCCATGCTGCTGCCGGAAGTCATCGGCTTTCGCCTCACCGGCAGGCTGAGGGAAGGCGTCACCGCCACCGACCTGGTGCTCACAGTCACCCAGATGCTGCGCAAGAAGGGCGTCGTCGGCAAGTTCGTCGAATTCTTCGGTCCGGGCCTGTCCAACATGACGCTGGCCGATCGCGCCACCATCGGCAACATGGCGCCGGAATATGGTGCCACCTGCGGCTTCTTCCCGGTCGATAGCGAAACCCTCCGCTACCTGACCATGTCCGGTCGCGACGAAAGCCGCATCGCCCTGGTCGAGGCTTATTCGAAGGCGCAAGGCTTGTGGCGCGATGCCGGCTCGGCCGATCCGGTCTTCACCGACCTGCTGGAGCTCGATCTCGGCAGCGTCGTCCCGTCAATGGCCGGCCCGAAACGGCCGGAAGGCCGGGTCGCACTTGAAGACATTCCGGCCGGCTTCGCCAAGGCCATGGAGACCGAATACAAGAAGGCCGCCGAAATCGACAAGCGCTATGCCGTCGAGGGGACGGACTACGATCTTGGCCATGGCGATGTCGTCATCGCCGCCATCACCTCCTGCACCAACACCTCGAACCCGAGCGTGCTGATCGGCGCCGGGCTGTTGGCGCGCAACGCCAACCGGCTCGGCCTCAAGCAGAAGCCGTGGGTCAAGACCTCATTGGCGCCGGGCAGCCAGGTCGTGGCCGAATATCTCGAAAAATCCGGCCTGCAGAAGGAACTCGACCAGATCGGCTTCAACCTGGTCGGCTTCGGCTGCACCACCTGCATCGGCAATTCCGGCCCGCTGCCGGCGCCGATCTCCAAGACCATCAATGATAAGGGCTTGATTGCTGCGGCAGTCTTGTCCGGCAACCGCAATTTCGAAGGCCGCGTCTCGCCCGACGTGCAGGCGAACTATCTCGCCTCGCCGCCACTGGTCGTCGCCCACGCGCTGGCTGGGACCGTGACCAAGGATCTGACCACCGAGCCGCTCGGCGAGGATCGCAACGGCAATCCGGTCTATCTCAAGGATATCTGGCCGAGTTCGGTCGAGATCCAGGAATTCATCGAGAAGAACGTCACGCGCGAATTGTTCGCCCGCAAATATGCCGACGTCTTCAAGGGCGACGAGTACTGGCAGAACGTCAAGGCGCCGGAAGGCCAGACCTATGCCTGGGACGACAATTCCACCTATGTGCAGAACCCGCCCTATTTCGCCGGCATGACGTCAGGCTTCGGCAAGATCGGCGATATCAAGGGCGCACGTGTGCTCGGTCTGTTCGGCGACAAGATCACCACCGACCACATTTCACCGGCCGGTTCGATCAAGGCGGCCTCCCCGGCCGGCAAGTACCTCACCGACCACGGCGTCGGCGTCGCCGATTTCAACCAGTACGGCACGCGCCGCGGCAATCATGAGGTAATGATGCGCGGCACCTTCGCCAACATCCGCATCCGCAACCACATGCTGGGCGAGAACGGCCGCGAGGGCGGCTACACCATCCATTACCCGTCGAAAGAAGAGGAATCGATCTACGACGCCGCCATGCGCTACAAGAAGGAAGGCGTGCCGCTGGTCATCTTCGCCGGCGTCGAATATGGCAACGGCTCGTCGCGCGACTGGGCGGCCAAGGGCACCAATTTGCTGGGCGTCCGCGCCGTCATCGCCCAATCCTTCGAGCGCATCCACCGCTCCAATCTTGTCGGTATGGGCGTCATCCCCTTCGTCTTCGAGGAAGGCACCTCATGGGCCTCGCTCAACCTCAAGGGCGACGAACTGGTTGAGATCGACGGACTGGGCAACATCAAGCCGCGGCAGAAGATGACCGCCAGAATCACCTACGGCGACGGCAGCGTCAAAGAGGTTCCGATCATCTGCCGCATCGATACGCTGGACGAGCTCGACTACTTCAAGAATGGCGGCATCCTGCAATACGTGCTGCGCGATCTGGCAGCATAGAGAGAGGAGTAGGGCAGTAAGGGAGTAGGGAACGCTTCCCCTACTCCCCTACTCCCCTACTCCCCTACTCCCCTACTCCCCTACTCCCCTACTCCCCTACTCCCCTACTCCCCTACTCCCC